>JAGROF010000078.1 GCA_020440405.1 Chlamydiia bacterium | reverse complement strand
AGGCAATCAGAATAGACAAGCCCCCCTTTAAGAAGATTGAGCTTCTGAGGTTCTTGAGGGTCTTGCATTTTGTTTTTCATCTGGAGATGTTCAGTCCTCAGTCCAAGGCGCTCAATTTTTGGAGGAGCGCACACCCCTTGGTATTTCATGTTGTGAATCGTCGTCATGACTTTCCTAATCTTGAGCCCAAGGGATTTGTAAACCTCATAGTAGAGGGGGGCGGCAAGAGCTGTCAGCCAGTCATGAAGATTCAGGACGTCGGGGTGCTTTTCTTTTTTTAAAAGATATTCTAAGGCGGTTTTAGTAAAGTAAGTAAAGCGGTAGAGGTCATCGCTTTCCCCATAGATCACGCCCCGCTCGAAATAGCCTGCTTCACTATGGGGCTCGATTAAAATCAAAGAAATTCCTGAAAACTCTGCAGACCAGATAGTGTTTTTGACTCCTTCCAAATCTTCGTATGACACGAGGTCTTCATAATCAACGGTGAGATTTTTCAAACGTTTTCGGTCAATGTGATCGTAAAAGGGAAGAATGACTTCAACCTTTTCCCCCTCTTCTGTCAAAGCCTTAGAAAGGCCTGCAGTGACGTCTCCCAATCCTCCAACCTTTGCAAGGGGAGCTAACTCCGTTGTCAAATGAACAATATACATACTTTTTTGTTAGCATAGGTGAAGAGTTTTTAGATAGATTGAAAGAATTTTTATCGGATTGAGAAGGAAGACTTCCTTTAGGTTTTGGTTGAAAAGAAATGTATGGAACGCTAAACTGACAGCTTACTTTGATTTAGTGGGGTGTAGCCAAGCGGTAAGGCAGCGGTTTTTGGTATCGCCATGCGGAGGTTCGAATCCTCCCACCCCAATTTGTAAGATGTGAGTTAGTTGATGTCTGAGACTCCTTTTATGCTTTTCTCGGGAACGTCCCATCCGAGCTTATCGGGAGAGATTGCAAAGAGTTTAGGAATCGGGCTTGGCAAAGCTCAGATCGAATGTTTCCCTGATGGTGAGATAGGCGTTCAAATACTTGAGAATGTCCGTGGTCGGGATGTCTTTGTAGTGCAAAGCATTGCAAGAAACCCCAACTTCTATCTCATGGAGCTTCTGATTTTAATCGATGCTCTAAAAAGGGCCTCTGCACGCAGTATTGTCGCCGTGATTCCCTATTTTGGGTATGCGAGGCAAGACCGCAAAGACAAAGGGCGTGTGCCGATTACGGCAAAGCTCGTAGCGAACCTCTTAGAAACAGCAGGAGTGTCTCGCTTAATCACCATGGATTTGCATTCAGAGCAGATCCAAGGGTTTTTCGACATCCCTGTCGATAATCTTTATGCGCGAACGGTGTTTGCGGAAAAGATTGGGAAGCTGGGACTCAAAAATCTGGTGGTGTGTGCGCCA
Organism: Chlamydiia bacterium; assembly: GCA_020440405.1. Classification (GTDB taxonomy): domain Bacteria; phylum Chlamydiota; class Chlamydiia; order Chlamydiales; family Simkaniaceae; genus Neptunichlamydia. Next base: position 4,390 of record JAGROF010000078.1, on the reverse strand, counting down.
GACGTAGGAAGTGCAAAACTTGCTCGCGTGATGGCAACGGAGCTTGAAGCTCCCTTTGCGATTGTTGACAAGCAGCGGGTGAATGCAAAGGAAGTAGAAACCTTTGCGCTCATCGGTGATGTGCAGGGAAAGGATGTGATCCTTGTGGACGATATTTGTTCCACGGGAGGGACGCTTCAAGGAGCGTCTCAAGCAGCGAAAAAAGCTGGTGCCTCGCGCGTTTTTGCGGCGGTGACTCACCCTCTCTTTCACCAAGTGATCGAAGGGTTTGACCGGTTTTTCGTTGCCAATACCGTCCCTTTGCCCCAAGAGATAGACCATTCCCAAGTTGAAATCCTTTCGGTTGCCGAGGTGTTTGGAAAAGCGATTCAGCGGATCGTCAATAATGAGTCGGTCAGCTCCCTTTTCCGCCCTAAAGCATAACTTTCAGGCCAATAGTTAATATTAATCATCTGGAGTGTTTATGAAACTCACAGTGTCCAAACGGGCAGGAGAAAAAAAGAGTGAGCTCACACAGCTCAGGCATCAGGGCGATATTCCCGCTGCTGTTTACTCTAAAGGTAAGCACAGCGATAAAATTGTCGTGAAAGGGGCCGAGTTTGCTGCAGTTGTTCGGGAAATCCCTAAAGGGTATCTTCCAACGACAGTATTTGAACTCGAGGTTAATGGCAAAACGGTCAAAGCGATCGTTAAGGATATTCAGTACCACCCGACAACGTACAATGTTCTTCATCTAGACTTTATGGTGTTAGATGAAAAAACGGTTGTCGATGTTAAGGTGCCGATTACTTGTGTTGGTGAGGCAGATTGTGTGGGAGTGAAGCTAGGGGGATTTGTTCGTCCTGTGAAGCGCCACGTCAAGGTGCGCTGTCTTCCCAAAGACATCCCTACCGACTTTAAGCTCAATATCAAAAATCTTGGCATTGGGCAATCCAAGCGGATTGGCGATATCGAGTTTGGGAATGCTATTCGCCCCTTAGCGAGCGAAAAAGAAATCGTTGTTGTCATTGCGAAACGGTAGTGACAATGGAAAGTGAAAGCCGAAGAGCCCTCATCGTTGGCCTAGGAAACCCTGGGAAAAAATATGAGATGACCCGTCATAACTTGGGTCAAATGGTTCTCTCTGCTTTTGCAGATAAATATCAATGGTCTTTTAAAAGGGACACTGGGTTGAAAGGAGAGATTGCAACAGGAATTGTGCGGGAGAAGAAAGTTGTTCTTCTTTTTCCAACAACTTACATGAATCTCTCAGGACAAGCGGTGCAAAAAACCATGGACTTTTTCAAACTTTCTCGAGAAGACGTTCTCATTCTTTCGGACGATGTAGCGCTTCCTTTTGGAGCGTTAAGGTACCGAGAAAAAGGGAGCTCTGGAGGACATAATGGTCTGAAAGATATCGAGGAAAAGCTGGGGACGCAAGAGTATCAACGTCTCAGGCTAGGAGTTGGAGAGCCAGCCGTAGGTTATTTAGAAGACTATGTTTTAGCTCCTTTTACAAAAGAAGAACAAGAAAAAATTCCCGAAGTGATCACTCAAGCTGTGACGTTTATTGAAGAGTGGTTGGTTCAAGAAATGAAGGAACATGCATGACGAAACAAGAGCGCAGACTCTATGAAGGGATGTATATTCTCAATGCATCTTTAAGTGAAGACGCTTTGAAGAAATCTTTAGAGCGCATTACAAACACCATTGAGCAAAATGGTGGAGAAATCCACAAGATTCATGAGATGGGGCGGAAAAAGCTGGCTTATGAAATCGGTGGACACAAACAAGGACAATACTTTCTTCTCTATTTTTCAGTGGTTCCTACCCTGATTGAAGAGATGTGGAAAGAGTATCATCTCAATGAAGATCTGATTCGTTTCATGACGATGAGAGCGGAAAAAGTACTTGAGAAAATTGAATTTAAACCCCTAATCGAAGAGTAATTGAGGACGGTTTTGTGAATAGAAAACGAAGTTTTGGATTTAAAAAGAAGAAGAGCTGTCCCTTCTTAGCTGCAGGGATCAAGCATATTGACTATAAAGACACCGAAACCCTTGAGAAATTTATCACCGAAAGGGGAAAAATTCTTCCTCGGAGGATTACAGGGATTTCGCATCATCACCAGCAACTGCTGAAGAAAGCAATCAAAAAAGCCCGACATGTGGCTCTCTTACCCTTTGTAGCGGAGGAATAATTGATATGATGGAAAAGAAACATGGAAAAACTCAGCTCCTTCTGCTGGAAGATGTGACAAACCTGGGAAGAAAAGGAGAACTCGCCAGTGCAAAACCTGGCTTTGTCCGAAATTACCTTCTCCCCCAGAAAAAAGCTGTCATTGCCGATAAGCGAACCATTCGGATGCAAGAGCGTCTTCAGGAAGAGCGTGCGAAACAATCCGCTCAAGATAAGAAAGATTCTGAAGCACTTGCTGCACGTTTGAAGGATAAAACCCTTACAACAAAAGTGAAAAATGACACGCAAGGACATCTTTATGGCTCTGTCGCTGCTGTCGATATTGTGAAAATTCTTGAAGAGCAAGAAGGGATCCAGCTCGACCGGAAAAACGTTGTGCTTCCCAAGCCCTTTAAGAGCTTAGGGATGTTTGAGGTGAATCTTCGTCTGAAGGAAGATGTTCCTGCGACGTTCAAACTGAAAATCGAAGGGGAAACTAAGGTTCGAGAAGCAAAGTCGAATGTCGAAGTTGTTGAAGAAGGAGAAGTGCAAGCAGAAGCTGCAGAATCGACAGAAGAGCAAACAGAAGACCTTCCCATGCGCAGTGAACGGGAAAAAGAAATGAAAGAAGAACTCGAAGAGCGGTCAAAAGAGTGAAGCTGATTTCCCCAGCGAAACTCAACCTCTTTTTTCGTGTTCTTAAAAAGCGAGAGGATGGTTTTCATGAGATCGCGAGTCTCATGCAAGCCATCGCTCTTTATGACACCCTCGAAATCGCACTTGCCTCAGAGGATTCCCTCACCTGCAATCATCCAGACATTCCCTTGGACGAGCGAAATTTTATCATCAAAGCGCGGACCCTTTTCCGGGAAAAAACAGGCTTCGATCATCCTCTTTCCATCCATGTCGATAAAAACATCCCTGCAGAAGGAGGCTTTGGAGGAGGAAGTGGAAATCTTGCGACAACGCTCTATGCAATGAATCAGCTTTCAAAGCTAAGTATTGACGAGGAAACCCTCCGAACGTGGGCGGGAGACCTTTCTTCTGATGCCCCATTCTTCTTTTCAAGCGGAACAGCTTTTGCAACAGGGCGGGGCGAGAAAGTGGCGTCTCTTCCTCCTCTTCCCTCTTGTGCTCTTTACCTTGCTAAGCCTAAAGGGAAAGGACTTTCAACCCCCCTTGTGTACCAACACTGCACACCCAATGTGCACCCCACAGCCCCCAAAATCCTACTTCGAAAAAACCTTTGGGGAATGAACGATTTGGAGTTTCCAGCCTTTGCCCTCCGTCCTGACCTCAAAGAGGTAAAAAAGACCTTACTCGACTTAGGGTTCCAGACCGTTGCGATGACAGGAAGTGGAACAGGGTTTTTCTGCATTGGGGACATGGAACCTCCCTTGATGCAAGGCATTCAGTTTTGGAAAACCACCTTTTTATCCCGAGAGGAAGGGCAGTGGTACGTCGTTTAGTATGCCTCCTTATTGCTTGGTGTCAAATCGGAATAGCAGCCGGCCCCATGACCCACCTCTACCTAGGAGAAAAATATTGTGAAGCACTTGAGATTGGAGAGGATGCGGGGGATTTTCTTAGGGGAACGCTTTACCCCGATATTCGGTATGTGGCGCACTTTCCTCGTGACTTGACCCATCCTCCAATCACCGACATCAAGAGGATCCAGAAAGCCCCCACTCCCTTTCAAGCTGGGATAGAGTTTCATGCATGGGTCGATCTCGTCCGAGAGGAGTTTGTCGTGTCATCAGGAATCTACCAGGCAATCACCTCATATGCCGAAGGACATGAAGCAACCTTTCTCAAGCTCCTTGAAGAAGAAGTTCTTGCCGAGCTTTATGATGGGAGAAAATGGAGCTTTCTCTTCGATCAATGTCACGCTGCAGAAAAAACGCTTGCCACCGAAAGCGAGATCGAAAAGTGGCATACAATGCTCCAATATTCTATGTCCTACCGTCCCAGCTGGCTCATTTGGGGGGTGTCTTATTTCAAAGACCAGCTATTTGGAATCTCCAATGACACATTGTATCGTTGGAGTTACTTACTTGTCGAGCTCGCCCGTGAGCCTCTCTTTCGCTCCCACGTCCTTTCTCTTCTCGCCTTCATCGAATCCAAACTTCCTCAAGATAAAATAGAGGAATAACCCTGCATTTTAGCTTATGAAAGATGTTACCAGATACATCTCTTATCGAACAAAAAAACCACAGAGAACACAGAGAGCACA
>JAGROF010000077.1 GCA_020440405.1 Chlamydiia bacterium | reverse complement strand
CTTTGGTTTATGCTGATCTGGGAGATAAGCAGATCTACTATAGCTATCAATCTAAACAAAAGCAGGAAACTCCGCCTCCGCAGGCGCCTGCGCGCCAAGATCCATTTCAGGCGCGGCCGCATCCCGATAGATTTGAGCCCCGTCCCCATCAGTTTACCGTGGGAGGGAAATACACCCGTGCTTACTTAAAGCCGAGTGCAAACCCTTCTTTTTCTGGAAATATGGGAGGAGCGCAAGCGAGCTATGAATACCGACGTCCCGACTTTTTCTATGGAGCTCTAGAGTTTGAGTGGCGGTATGGGTGTCTCCATGCCTCCAATGGATCGCGCAAGCTTCAAGACATTAATGGGCAAGAGAGATTAGGATATACATTTCAAGTTTGGGATCCAGTCCATACTGTAACCCTTTTCTCTGGATTTGGGTTTCGTCAGCTCTACCATGATGTAGATTTAAATGGATTAAGCTCTATTGATCTCCGCTATAACCACTTTTACATTCCGTTTGGAATTTTTTCTCAGTTTAAAGCGGCGTCTTTCCTTTCGATTGGATTTAATGCCACATGGTATCTGCAGGTCGTTCCGACTGTGACAATCAGTCCCTTTAATGGAGCGCGTTGGAAACTGCGTCGACAGTTTAAAAGCTTTCTTGCAGAAATTCCCTTTGTGTTTCATCTCGATGCTTATGTGAAAGGGCTGAGTATCCTTTTCGTGCCTCAGTTTGAGCTTTGGCAAGATGGCCCAAGCACTGCCCGTTCTCCTTCAGGAATTTCTTTGGGGCTCCCTCAGAATACCTATATTCTATGGAGTGGAGAACTGAGCGTGAAATACGCATTTTAAGTTCCTGTAAGATAAACTGCGTAGGTTTCATGAAAAAGGAATTCAGCGGTTTCTCGCACGTTCTGATAGGAACTCACATAGGTCTTTGAAAAGCTGTCGATTGCTGATCTGTAGAAGACAAGGCTTTGATGGGCTGCTTCTTGACATCCAACGACAATGACGGCATTGTTAAAGGGGCGTTTGATGTGTTCAGTGCCTTTGTCCCATCCCATGATGCTTTTTCCGTTGATTTTAAGCTTTTCTTTTGGAGCTGCTTTGTAACAGAATGGCGGAAAGTTTCCAAAAAGGATATGAGGACCGTTTTGACCGATTTCCTGGGTGAATGTTTCAAAAGAATGTGTGGGTTTCCACGGAGAGGGATTAAAGGAAAAGCGGAAGCTGACTAAACCTCTTAAGGTTGTATCTGCCAACATCATTCTTTGGAGACTGTCTGTGCGTGCTTCTGTGAGACCTTGAAGATCTGGAGATGCACAATTGAGCTTTGCTAGAGCAGTGATGTATAGATTAACCCGTTTTGCTAGTTTCCACATGCAGTAGTCATAGAATGTGGGATGATCGTTCCCTTCAGCAGGATAGGTTTCTAGCCACCTTAAAATAGAGACGTGAGTGTCTGATGTTTCGGCATCATGAAAGACACATTTTGATGAAACAGCAGCCATTTTTACTCCAAAATTAAATGTTTTCGGAGTAAGTACAGCTCAAGCGTTGATAAATTTCTATAAAACTTAAATCACTCTGCTTTAAGGGTGTAGAACTTCATCACTTGCCCTTGGCGGACGAGGAGGAGAATTCGTTCTCCGCTGCGCACGTTTTGGAGGGCGTCGTTAAACTCTGTCACGTTGGTGATCTTTTTATGGTTGACAGCCATGACCAGGAAGCCGGGTTTGATTCCGGCCTTATCGGCGGGTGTTCCGGGTTCCACAGTGACAACGACAACCCCTTTATCATCTTGGTTAAATTTGTACTGTTGGATGTTTTGATTGGTTAGGTTGTCGACAGAAAAACCGAGTTGCCTAGAAGCTGTTGTGCTGGAGACCAAGGTATTGGCGCCGTAAGTTCCTAGGGTAACGGGAATATTCATCGTTTTCCCATTGCGGTTGACAGTGAGATTCACCTTTGTTCCTGGGGAAAGAAGAACGACGTCGTTGCGGAGTTGTCCTGGACTTTTTACGGGCATACCGTTCATTTTGGTGATGATATCGCCTTGTTTTAACCCTGCTTTGTCGGCAGGGGAATCTTCAACGACATCGACGATTAAAGCGCCCTGAGTAGTTGAAGTTCCAAAAGCTTCAGCTAAGTCGGTGTCGATGGGTTGGAGAGAAACACCAAGAAATCCTCGGGTGACCACCCCATTTTCGACGAGTTGCTCCTTAATGTTGATGAGGATGTTACTGGGAATGGCAAAGCCAATGCCCATGTAGCCTCCCGATTGAGAGACGATGGCCGTATTCATCCCAACGACTTTTTTGTCGAGGTCGATTAAGGGGCCTCCGGAATTCCCGGGGTTGATGGCAGCGTCGGTTTGGATAAAATCTTCATAGTCGGTGATCTGGAGTCCTTGCCGTCCTTTGGCACTGATAATGCCTGCGGAAACGCTGGCCTCTAGAGAAAAGGGATTTCCAATGGCAACTACCCACTCGCCCACTTCAAGGTCATCAGAATCTCCCATTTCAAGATAGGGAAAATTATTTCCATATTCGTCACCGATTTTAATTATTGCAATATCGGTATGGCTATCGCCTCCTACGTAACTTGCAGAGACTTGGCGACTGGTTCCATCTTGGAGCATCACTGTAATCTTCTTGGCGCCACGGACTACATGAAGGTTGGTCATAATGTGCCCTTCTTTCGAGATAATAAACCCCGACCCTTGGCTCACTTGAGGTTGTGGGGAACGACGGGGAGGGCCGCCAAAGAAGTGATTAAAGAAGTCATCGTTAAACATCTGATTCGGGTGCTGGTCAATGCCACCTTCAGCCCGAATAAACACAACTGCGGGTGTACACGATTTTGCGACATCAATGAAGGGGCGCGAAAATGTTTTTCCTGGGGTGTTTTTGTGGTTGGGGTAACGCCCATATGCTAGAGGATCTGAATTTCCAGATTCCTTCCCGATAAGGGGAAGACTGATTAAAGAGATAATACAGACAATTCCAGATACAAAACAACGCATTGATAGACTCCTTTAGGGATTATGCTCTTATCATATCTAAATTCTTGAAAAAATCAAACTAAATTGATTGGATTTTGAAAGGGGGACTTTCTTTTTTCAAGAGAGTTTCACCTGCAAAGGTTGTCATGAGACCGCTGGAGGGATCAAGGGTCTTTTCGGCACTTTCTTTCACTTCATCTTTTGTCACACCAACGAGGTGGTCACGGAATGCTTGGCGAGAAGCTTTTGTTTGTCCTTCACGGAAGTAAGAATAGGCCACAGTGGCGCGACTTCCCGGACAGATTGGAGCGTCAAGATCTTGGATGAGTCCTAATTTGGCTTCGGTTAAATCTCTTTCTGTAAACTTCCCATCGGAGATCTGCTGCATACTTTCTCGAAATGCTTTAAAGGTGGAAACAATGTGGGGATCACGGTATGCAAAAAGATAGTAGTTTCCGGTCATGGGGTTATAATTGGCTCCACCACCATAGGCTCCTCCTTGCTCTCGGATTTTCTTATGGAGAAAGATGTTTTCCATTAGGTCGGTTGAAACAGAGAGGGCAGGTGAGTGAGTGGGAGCCTTGATTCCCATAGAGGAAAAGGCAACAGGAGAAGAGATGGTCCAAGCTTCGGGTTCTCCAGAACTTGGCAGTCCGTAGCCTTCCCATTCCTTAAAGGGAACTGAGGGAAGGGCCGAAAGATCATAAAACTTCTCTTTTGTAAGGATCCGATAGTTGTCGGCATCGCAACTCAAGATTAAATGAGGGTTGGTGAAGTGGAATAAAAGGGCTTTGAGTTGCAAAAACTTTTCAATGATAAAGGGAAGGTTTTTATCGAGGTCTTTGACAAGTTTTTGCACGCATTGGAAATATGTTAGACCCGATAAGCCTTCTCCTACATAGGGGGAAAGAGAAAAGAGACGGACGGAGCGCTGGATGGAGTAGGTCATTGCATTGCGATTTAAGCGGTTTTCTAACGAAGTATGGATTTGCAGAATGAGGTCTTTAATACGGGCTTGATCTTTTAGGTCAGGCGCCTGGCAGATGTCAGAAAAAAGCTCAAACAGTTTTGAAAGGTTGCGGCTGAGAACTTTTCCTTTAAATCCAAAGGCAGGTTTGAGGATGTTGGGATCTTCAGCCTGGGTGTAAAGATTCAAAGAAGCCCCAAAATCTCCGAGGTATAAGTTGATAAAATCGAGGTTGGCGCGGTAATTCCTTCCCCCTGCCCCCAGCTCAGGTAGAATTGATACTAATAGTTGGAGATAGGGGAGATCTTCATAGGGGATTTGTGGAAGATCAAACAGCAGCCTTGCATACACAATGTGGTTTGTAAAACACTCGTGGTGAAACACGGTCAATTGATCCACTTGCTCATGATGCAAATGAAAATCTGTGACATCTTTAGGGATGTCTTCTAAGCCGATTTTGGGAAGGCATTCTAACGATTGGGATTCGACTTTTTCTTGGTATTTCTTGAGGGCTTTTGTTTGCTTATGAATCGCCTCTTTGTCTTTCTCGGTCAGGGTTTTCTCAATCTCGCGCAGGCGCTTTTTTTCCTCGTCTTGTTCTCTTTGTTCTAGGTTCGGATCTGGTTTAAAAAGGTGGGTGAGAAAGTGAGGATTATCGAGAAAGTATTTTTGGATGAGTTTAGGGAGATACTGGGGATCCTGCACCTTGAGGCGCAGTTTTTTAAATTGGGAGTAAATCGTCAGGGCATTTTCTGGAGAACATCCATGTTGCATGGCTAATACAGAGCGCATAAAAAGCGTCAACCCAAAGGGGCCGTAATCTCCAGTAATCTCCAGACGTGAAAACTCCAATTGATGAAGGGCCGCATCGATTTGCTCTTGGCTAACTTTGATCGTTTTGAGTGTGTCTAAAATGAGGGCTTTTAAAGGCTCTAAGCTTCCTTCTTTACATCCTCGACAAATGATCACATAGGGAATTTCACTCATATCGGTATCGAGATATCCGTCTGCTTGGGTGCAGAGACCCGATTTGAGAAGCGCATCTTTAAGAGGGGAGGCATCGGTTTCCATGAGAATAGAGTCGAGCAGAGCAAGGGCAAGAGCGTCCTCTTGATCTTTGAGCGAACAGGTGAGCCAGGCTAAGGAAACAAACTGCTGACCGTTTTTCCCAGGATATAACCCCTCTCGGGTTTCAGGCTTTGCAAAGCGTTTTTGTTTAGGAATTGGGTCAAGGGGAGGAAGCTTTTTCACCCCTTTCAGAGCATGCTTCGCAATAAAGTCTAGGTGTTTTTCAAGGGGCATATTTCCATAAAAGAAGAAAATGCAGCGACTCGGATGGTAATAAGTGGCATGAAACGCTTTTAAAGCTTCCCAAGTGAGCTGAGGGATTTCCTCAGGATCTCCTCCAGAGTTATAGGCATACGTTAGATCGGGGGTAAGGTATTTTGTCAGTTCATGCCATAAGCGGGTTTCCGGATTGGAAAGGCTTCCTTTCATTTCGTTGTACACCACGCCCTTGTACATTAAATCGGGATCAAATTCTAAACGGTGCCCTTCTTGCAAAAAGCTCATCTCTTTAAGCTCGGGGTAGAACACAGCATCGAGATACACTTCTAGAAGGTTGTAAAAATCCTTTTCGACTTGAGAAGCAGCAGGGTAACAGGTGAAATCAGCACCTGTCATGGCGTTCATAAACGTGTTTAGACTTCTCCGCGCCATAGAGAAGAAAGGATCTTTTACAGGAAACTTTTTCGAGCCACATAGGACGGTATGCTCTAGGATGTGGGCGACCCCTGTTGAGTCGCTGGGAAGCGTTTGAAAGGAGAGGCAAAATAAGTTTTCTGGATCGTCGGCTTCGAGGTGAACCACCCGTGCTCCTGTCGGCTCATGCGTGAGTTCGATCCAGGTCATTTGAAGTTCTTTTACAGGGAGAACCTTTGTGCAAATATAATCACGGTACTGGTCATTGATGTTCATCCCCGTAACTATATCGAAAAAGGATTATAATTGCTGTAGAATTTTTTCTGCGCACTGCTCTGGAGTGTCATCTACGGTGTTACAAGAGAGGGCTGGATGTTCGGGGAGATCATAGGGAACATTGACTCCAGCAAGTTTGATATCATCTCCTTGCTCTAAGCGCTTGTAGAGCCCTTTGGGATCCCGTTTTTTGCAGATTTCAAGTGGAGTGCTGACATGAATAAGGAGAAACTGATAGCCCCTTGCTTCAACTTCTGCTTGGACCCGTTGTCTGAGTTCTTTTTTTGGGCTGACAAAAGCCGCAATAACATAGGAATGTTCGGCAAGGAGCTCTTGAGCAAGAGTGATCACAGCACGCAGATTTTGCTCCTGTCCCTCCACCCCATGAATATCTCCTTTTGCGAGCCTTTGGCGGACCTGGTCTCCATCCAAAATAGGAGCTTGGTTGTGGACTTGCAGGGCTTTTGCAATAGTTGTTTTTCCTGAGCCAGAATAGCCGGTCATCCAGATGAGAGACATAATAAACTCTTTTTTAATGGGTTGTAAAAAATAAACTTCATATCCAACTAGTAAACAGCAATTTATGATTTAATTCAATAGTATTAAAGAATTTGTTATAATCAAATAAAGATATTAAAAAAAGAAGGGGTTTAAGATGGATGCATTGCAGGCACAACCATCTCATGTTCAATTACATGCACAAAAAACATTCCGTGTTGATCTAGATGTCCAAGCCGAAAGGGTTAATCAACTAGTTGAGGGATGCTCAGGCGCTCCACGTATTTTCCCTGACCTTGTTCCCGAAGGGGAGATTCGGGCGGCATCGGTCTATAAACGGTTTTCCGATGCAGATGGAAAGGATGCCTTTAGAGGGCAAATGATCGAATCGTTTCGAGAAGCCTGGGCGGCGAAGTATGGAGCAGAAGAGGCTGAAGTCATGGTGGAAAGATTCCAAAGTCTTGCGGATAATTTGGATGAAAATGGCGCCGTGATTTTTGGATCGATCCTTGAAAAAGCCAGCTTTGAAAAGTTGATTGCTCGTTATAACCATATCCTTGCTGAATCAGGGAGTAAAAGTTGGATTCATGCCTATGTGAACCTGGCAAACCACCCTGACTTTTTAGCAGACCGAGAGTTTAATGAAGCGTTCCTTCACCCCGTTTTAGTGGCATTGATCTCTTATCGAGTGGGAGGCCCTATTCGTGCTGTCGATGCACGTGGAAAGGATGCGGAGCCGATTTCGGTTTTAGCTCAAGATAATATGCTTCATATCGATAACACTCCCTTTAATGATGAGTATAAAGTGATCTTAACTTGGGAAAAGAATAAGGCAAGTGGCCCAAAGGGGCAAAACTTTGTCTTCCTTCCAGGAACACATAAAGGATCACGTAACTGCTTTGTCGATGACGCACGAGGAGCCTGGTCGAGTGAGAATGCGAGTATTTTTACAACAGCAGACAGTATCGATCGTGTGTTTCAATTTCAACAACAAGTGAGAGGAGCTGAACATCCAATGGTTGTAGAAGCCACTCACGATGAAAAGCCTTTAACAACAGTCTTTGCTGCAGGGTCTCTTGTGCACCACCGTTACCGAACTGAGGAAGGGTATGCGCGGAGCTGTATGATCCTAGCATTTCACCGTGCGAAAGATAATCCTGGTCAGCTTGTCGCGCCTGAGCACCTTGTTGGTGTCGTTGACAGGAGCCCTCTCAATCAGTTTGTTCTCGGTGCTCATGGAGAAGGCTCTGAGGAAGCATTTCTTTCGGCCTTATGTGAAGAGTCGGATCAAATGCAGACACTTTTGAGTCAGCTGGCAGAAGATGAAGCGGTTCAAGAGGTGATCCAACCTTCAGCGCGTGAATTGACCCCTGAAAAGGTGGAGCAGTGGAAGCGGACCTCTACTGAAGCCCCCACTGTTGAAGAACTAAAGGTGAGAGAACATTTTATTCCGCTCCATGAAGAGCTTTCTGAGGAGGATTTCGTGGTTCTTGTCGAAAAGATGATGACCTTTGATAAACATGGTCCGTTAGATTTGATTCTTTTTAGTGATAGCCATGAAGAGATTCGAAAATGGGCACGGAACCAAATCCGAGAAATCAATATCGGTGAGATGCAAGGTCGAGTCGAAAGAGATTGGGCTCAGCATCTAGAGCAGCCTTCAGAAGAGCATCTCTTAACACCCGAAGAACTTGAAGGACTAGCAACAGAACTCGCAGATTTAGCGCAAGAGCATCGAGAGTCTGATGCGGAGATTCACCTGCGTCCAGGAGAAAAAATTTCGCGAGATGATGCGTATCGCTCAGTCAAGCAACTGCTTCTTGATTTAGGGGAATCGATCACACGTTGTGAGGACCGTCAGGCGTTTCTTTCAACTTCGCTCTTTCTCTTTTGGGCAGCTGATACATTGATGCGTTTTCAGGAGCCGCGCGATCTTGCAATTGAAGCCATTGGAAAACGCCTATTGAATCACTATGTTTCCACAGGGATTTTGATCGAGAAGCAAATTGAGGCTCAATCTGGAGCGTAGCTCCAGTCGAGGGTTTTCTCAAGGAGCCATTGATAGTAGAGCCCTCTTTCTGCAAGTTCTTTAGGAAGATCGTCGACATGAAGGTATTCCTGAGTGAAAGTGCGCGTGATATTTTTCATATGCGTCCATTGGAAAGATAGAGAAGTATTATGGGGATAGGTGTTTTCAAACTCTTCCCGCATCACTTGGCGTTTTTGGGCAAGGGCTTCCTTTGCCTCTTTTTCAACTTGAGAAGTTGCTTGAGGGTCATGGGTATAAGAAAACGCATGTTCCCCTTCTTTGAAGCTTTTCAAAACCACATATTGGATTTTTTCAGATTCTAAAGAACGGTAAAGTTCTGAAACTTCCTTGTTTTTAAGAGGTTCCATATACCTGCCATGATCTTCTCGGGCCATGACCCAGACCTTTTCATTGCTTTGAAGGGCTTTTTGAACTGCTTCTGCTAGATGACGATTCCGCTCTTCAAGGCGCTCTTGACGCAAAGTGTTCCATGTCTCTTCACACCGTTTCAATTCGGCAATATACTCCCGTGTGAGTGTTTTGAGTTGAGTCTCTGAGGCTTCTTTGGAGGCTATTCCATAGAGTTCTGCGCGGTCTCTCCAGTCATCATAGCGTAGCAATTGCAAGATGTTTTGTGTGTCATTTTGATAGGTTACGAAAATATTGTGAGGTCTTGTAGCAGAAAGGTAGGCTAGAGCAAAAACAGTCACAAATTCACCAAGCATTTCGTTCCAATGCTCTAGATGCTTTTTTTCTGCTTCAGTGATTCTTTCAGGATCCCATGATTTGGCTTGAGAGCGGATAGAAAAGGGGAGAAATCCGAGGTTAAAAACTGGAAGGGCTTGGAATACTCCTTTCCAGCTATACTGCACTTTGATGGGGCCATCTGCGAGCAGTTGGTTCTTAGATCCCCAATAGTGGCGGATCACTCGTCCATCAAGGGTCTGTTGGGGGATGTTTTCGTCTTGCCTGAGGAGGATGACAACCTGAGCTTTTTGAATGCGGCTTGCTAAATCTTCTCCCTCGATATTGGTTGCGATTAAGCGATGCGTCTCATTAACAGATTCGTCCCCTTCACAGGGATTTCCGTAAAGTAAAGATTCGACTCCATCAATAAGAATAGCCATATTTTCTCCTAATGTTGGAGGAAATTTTACAGAGTTTTAGCTTATTTTTGAAGGGAAAAGGCTGCCTTTCGGCAGCCCCTTACGCTTTTACCATGTCAGGGTGGAAGAGGACTGATACTCAGTCACTCGTGTCTCAAAAAAGTTCTTTTCTTTCCCGAGGTCGATGGTTTCACTCATCCAAGGAAAGGGATTTTTTGATTGATATTGCGTTTTTAGGCCGATCCGCTCTAAGCGGCGGTCAGCAATATATTGCGTATATTCACGAAACATGGGGGCCGTGAGCCCTAAGATCCCTTTAGGAAGGCAGTCCTCTGCATAGCGGATTTCAAGTTCTACCGCTTCCCGCACTTTATCGGTGATATAGAGCTGGAAGTCTGGAGACCACAGCTCGGGGTTTTCTTCTTTAATCCCGTTGATGAGATCGATTCCAAAGTTGAGGTGAATGGTTTCGTCACGGAGAATGTATTGAAACTGCTCTCCAATTCCGGTCATTTTATTCTGGCGGTGGAGAGAAAGGATCATCGCAAAGCCGCTGTAGA
>JAGROF010000076.1 GCA_020440405.1 Chlamydiia bacterium | reverse complement strand
TTTGTTTGATTTCTTCGGTTTTTGAGCAGATTTTTTCTTTTCATTTTGACCACATTGTCCATGAGACAAGAGGGCAAAATGAAAAGGAAAAAGATGCCAAAAAGCGTGGAATAAAAAAACATCTTTAGTACTGAATAGGTTCATAGTATCTCAAAATTTAATGACAGTTGGAACGCGGATCATGCCACCCACATGAGAGGGGCTATTGTCTAAGAAGGTTTTTCGATCCAAGTTTTTATCTGGCTCATCTTCTCTTGTGACGTTCCCGACGTGATCACTGACGTGATTACAAGCAGGGACACCTTCTGTATCGACTTCTTTCATCTGGTCGATGTAGCCTAAAACTGACTGGAGGTTTGCTAAGAGCACTTCAAGCTCTTCCTCTGAGCAGTTAATGCGACACAGTTTGGTCAGGTTGATGAGTGTTTTTTTATCTAGCTTTGTCACAGCAATGAGAATACTTTAATTTCGTCTAAAAGTCAACAGCGGAAGCCCTAAGGATTCCGCTGCCTGTTATGAGAAAAAGCTTATTAACAGGAGCGATTAAAAGATGACCATTGCCTTGCTGCAGCTTTGCCATATCAATCCTCCATCGTCGCCCTTCCCTCATTGGGAATGGTGCTCCTCATTTGGACCGCGTTGCTTTGATCTGACTTTGCTTCGCTGGCGGCACTTGTCACTTTATATTCGCTCCTGTTAATACCGTCTAATTGTGTGTTTGATTTCCTAATTCCCAATTACACTCTGGGTAAGGTGTTCCATTAGGGATTGTTGTGAAATCATACAGCACAATATTGTTGACAGGTGATAGCCATTGCCCATTAAAGTCTGTGTAAACGGGCTGCTTCAAAAATCCGAACTGATGCTTTGGATGCTTATGATGGTGGCTTAAAAAATCGAGAAAATTTTCTAAACACCAATTTCCAAAGAAGCGATTTTCTTTTGGAGTAAAGTCCGTGCTAAAGACATAATAGATGCCTGCGCGCACAAAGTTCGAAATTTTTGGCACATTCCAAGACACTGGAGTTGCTGTGATATAGTATTCAGCATCTACAAGGTCTTCTGTGGTGCTAAACGTTGAAGACAGCTTGACCGCCTTATTGCTTTCAGGTTGGCAAGCCAGAACTTTTCGGGTGGGCTGAGACACATAAGGGGGGAGAACGTCAATAGCTCCGCCCTCTAGGACTTGCCCTTGCATATAAGTGCCCCCGCCTGTGCGGAAAAATGTATACTTTCCAGCCACATCTGTCGTCCCTCTAGGATTTGAAATTCTCCCTGGCCCTTTAATAAAAGGGGCCCCGCGAAGATTTCTAGCAAGGTAATTTCCAAGCATTTTTACTCCATCAGGATTGGGCACTGCTGGGTTAGGAAGCTCTTCATGATTTTGGTAAATTGCTTCCACAAGGCGCTTGTCAGCCATTTGCAGGTAAACGGTATCTAAAAGAGGTTGATTAATCTCCTTGCGCCATTCTGGAGCATGGTATTGAGGCCCTTCAGAAGGAAAGGTTCCTGGAGGGGTAACGCCAATATCATTAGGTTGTTGCCCTCGAAGGTCTGTCCTGAGGGGGAAATGACTTAAGTTACAGAGGGCTATATCCTTTTTATCTAATCCGAGGCATATCCCCATACGAATGGAGGGGTAAGGATTTGCGGCAAGTTCATCTGAAACGTTATATTTATATTGGTCGAGGATATTAATGATCAGCTGAACGACTTCGTCAGCATTGTCTTTAGGATCAATTGTGATTCCTCGGATTAAAGGCTTTTGCTTCCCATTTGGATTGTCCATTTCATTGACAAAGGAAACCCAAGCAAGCTTTTGTTTCAAATTGCGGAAAGATCCTAAGGGGCTTTCGATTTTAAACCAGTCTGCGGCATATCCAAAAAGGCGGTCTGTCCATGACTGGGTTCCAACATCAAAATATCCTGGATCAAAAACCGCTTCGATTTCAGCATGTTGACTGAGTTTCATTGCCCAATAGTAAAAATTATCATCACGGGTAGCATCATAATTCTCAGTATTAAAGAAATCAAACTCTGCTGGGTTTAGAATTTTTATAAGGACACGACGTGCGTTGTAGGTTTTAGCGAACTGCAGTTTGTCTTCAAATAGCTTTTGCAATTTAGCTGTCTTTTCTTCTTGGGATAGTCCATGGAGCTTCATCCCAGAATAATCTGTCCAAACGCTAAAACTGAAGCGTTGTAAAGGGTTTGCATGGAGCGCTGTTGTTAAGGCAGCTGTCATGCAAAGCAGTAAAATAAATGACTTGAATGCTTTCATCATTGGCTTTTGCTCCTCTATCAATGTTAAGTTGTACCACGGATCCAATAAACTCAGGAACCTATCCTAATAAAAAGTTTCAGAGAACGTCTCTTGGTGAAAAAAAGTTTATTAAATATCCCATTAAACGTCAAAACTTTTTTGTAGGTTTTGCACTGAATAAGGTGACAAGATTCTGAGAATCCCGATATATTGAAGAAATAAGGAGGTACGTCTTATGAAGGTTATAAATGTGATTGCACTGATTTTAATCCTTGCTGGTGCTTTGAACTGGGGACTGTGGGGTTTTTTTCAGTTTGATTTTATTGCTTGGCTTTTTGGAGGAGATTCTTCATGGATTGCCCGCTTGGTTTATGCGATTGTTGGTTTAGCTGGTCTATGGGGACTGAGCTTTCTTGGTAAATGCAAAACCTTATGCTGTGGCCCTTGCAAGAAGGGCTAAATCGGTATAAAAATACGCTTTGCAATAAATGCTTAAGACCTGTAATAATTTTTGATGTAACTTTAAGGTCTTATGGATAGTAAGATAAGATTTCGCTTTCGTTCTCTGATCAATCGCTCGACAGAAGAGGTGTTTGATTGGCATTTAAGAAAACGGCTGATAGAGCGGCGGATTCCTCCTTCTGAAAGTTTGCAACTCGTTTATACAGAAGGGCTTCCTGCACGTGAAGGCACGAAGCTTTCTATCCAGTGCAGGTTTCTGCGTTTTTTTTCGATTCGTACCACTGTCCAATATACAAAGTGCGTGAAAAATGAGTCGATCCAATTGGATCAAATAGAGGGGATTTTTAGAAAACTCCGCTACTCTATCCATTTCACTCCTCAAGGATCTCATAGCTGCGAGTTGATCGATAACTTTGAAGTGCATCACCGCTTTCCTTTTTTTCTCCAACCTTTGATCCACCATCACATCAAAAAGCGTGTGCAAAAGGCTCTGAGCTATAAGCATGAGTTGATCGATCACGATATTGGGATGATGAAAAAGTATCCTTTTGAAAAACCCTATAAAGTGCTTATCAGCGGTTCTCATGGTCTCATCGGAAAAAATCTTGGATATTTTCTGGAGTTTATGGGGCATGACGTGTGGCACCTTAACCGGGAAAAGAGGGATGAAGACAAAGTAGTGGTCTGGGATCCAGAAAGTGGAGCGTGCAATCTTCAAGACTTTGAGGGGTTTGATGCAGTCATCCATTTAGCAGGGGAAAATATAGGAAAAGGGTGGTGGACGAAGCGGAAGAAGCAGCGGGTTTTGAAGAGTCGGGCTGAAGGAACGGAACGTCTTGCCAAGGTGATCGGAAAGCTGTCCCAGCCCCCTCAAGCGTTCATTTCGGCCTCGGCGGTTGGATATTATGGAAACCGTGGAAACGAACTACTCAATGAGACTTCAGGCCCTGGAAAGGGCCTTTTTATTTCTGAGGTTTGTAAGCGCTGGGAACAGGCGAGTCGAGAGTTAGAAGACAGAGGAATCCGGGTGGCTCATACACGCTTTGGAATGGTCCTTTCTGCTGCAGGGGGCGCTTTAAAACAAATGCTTCGCCCCTTTAAGTGGGGCGTTGGGGGGAAAATTGGGAGTGGGCATCAGTATATCAGCTGGGTGGCGATTGATGATGTTGTAGGAGCTCTCTACCATGTTATGATGACTCCTGATCTTAAAGGGGCTGTAAATGTTGTGGCTCCAAACCCCGTTCCTAATACTATTTTTTCAAAGAAGTTGGCGAAAATCTTAAATCGCTGGCTAGGGCCCCCTCTTCCAGAATTTGTTGTACGCCTCCTCATGGGGCAGAAAGGGGAGGAGCTCCTATTAACTAGTACACGGGTGGAGCCTCAACGTCTCAATGAGAGTGGATATAATTTCCACTATCCTAAATTATCCCAAGCCCTTGACCACGTTATTTAGGACGTATCATCAATGGTGCTTCGCTGCTCGATGATAAAAACTATTAAAAAATACCACAGAGAACAGAGAGAGCACAGAGAAGTTCTGTAGATTTTTTTCTCTGTGTCCTCTCTGCTCTCGGTGGTTCTTTCATTCACGTCAGTTCTCTAGTTCTTGCATTAAAATTCTTGATGAGGCATACTGCTAAACATTATGGAAAATTTAAAATTAGCTCAGATCCTTTCCATTCAAGTAATTATTGTGCGCCTTTAGGCGCATAAAAATCTCCCCCATTCTACAGAAATCCATGAAACCATAAAAAATTAAAGGAAAAAAAGTGAACAAACTAAAAAGTACATCATTATCAACAGGGCTTGCGATGTTCTCCATGTTTTTTGGAGCAGGAAATATTACATTTCCTCTGATTATCGGTCAGACTGTTGAAGGGGGATTAATCTGGGCTCTTTTGGGACTCGTTTTGACAGCTGTTCTCATCCCATTCAGTGGCCTTTTTTCGATTACTCTTTACGAGGGAGATTATGAAAATTTCTTTTCTCGCATTGGAAAAGGACCCGGGCTTGCTGTTGTGATTCTCCTCTTAAGTATGATCGGCCCCTTTGGAGGAATTCCCCGTTGCATCACGTTAACCTACTCCACTTTGAAGGTTTACTTCAGTGGAATGCATCTCCTAACTTTTAGCTTAATCAGTGCGCTAGTGATTTTCCTTTTTTCTTGGAAGAAAAACCGTATTTTAGATTTGATTGGATATGTTTTATCCCCGGTGCTTGTCCTATTTCTTGTGGTGATTATTATTAAAGGAATTTTCTTCTCCAGTGCAGATCCTGTCGGTTCATCACATGTGGCGCATCCTTTCTTTTATGGATTGAAGGAAGGGTATAATACAATGGACCTTTTAGCGGCATTTTTCTTTTCTTCTCTTGTTTATAACAAGCTTAAGGAGAGTCAGGGGGAGAGAAAAAGTTTGCTCGTTCCTGTTTTCAAAGCGAGTTTAATTGGCGCGTCCCTCTTAAGCATGATCTATATTGGGTTTAGCTATGTAGCTGCGCACCACAGCATGACTTTGGATGGAACGGGCGTCGACCAACTTTTAGGAAAAATTGGTCAGATTATTCTCGGGCATCATGCAGGGCTTGTTGTTTGCGTGTCAATCGCTTTGACCTGCTTAACAACGGCGATTGCATTGACGGTTGTCTGTGCGGAGTTCTTGCAAACACGGCTCAGTAAAGGGCGCTTATCCTATGAGTGGTCTCTTTTCACCACTCTTGGTGTCACCGTTTTAGTTTCAACCCTTGAGTTTACCGGGATCGTCAAGCTGCTAGCCCCTGTGCTTGAGGTGGTTTATCCCTCTTTGCTAGTCCTTTGTGTCATGAATGTTTTTCATAAAACATTGAATTATAATCCTGTAAAGATTCCAGTCTTTTTGACACTTTCTCTAGTGATCTATTTCCAGTTCTTGGCATAGGAAAATATTTCCTCTTGTCGGATTAATTTTTTCGATCTAGATTTAAAGATGAGGGCGGCGAAATGAACGTGGGATTCATTTTTCCGCCCCGTTGGAGGGGATATGAAAGAAAAAATAGGACTCAACCCATGGCTTAGTATCTGGGTCAGTCCCAGAAAAACGATGCGGGCTATTACTCAAGATGATGTGAACTATCGCTTCATTGTGCTGTGTGCCCTCTATGGTTTTTACAATATGCTGCAGAGCTTCCAGAGCATAGCTATGGGGCAGACGACATCGCTCCTTGTGATTCTGATTGCTGCAGTGGTTTTAGCGATTCCTGCAGGGTATATCATCTTCAATTTCTCAAGCTTTTTTACTTTTATGCTTGGGAAGTTGATCAAGGGAAAGGCGTCTTTTAAGCAAGTACGAGCTGCAACCAGTTGGGCATCAGTCCCATCAATTGTGATGATCGTTTTCTGGATCTATTATATCGTTGCTTATGGAAATGGAGCGTTTGTTCCAGGGTACGAAACAAAGCTAGTGGGAATGGCAGCAACGATCATGATGGTTTTTGGCTTTGCTCAACTCGCTTTAGGAATTTGGGGATTAGTCATTTATTTACATGCACTCGGGGAAGTGCAAGGGTTTTCTGCATGGATGGCTTTGCTGAATCTATTTTTAGCATTGCTGACGATTGCGGTCCTTTTCTTCCTCATTGGTTGGGGCGTTTCAGCTCTGATACATGCGACATAAATTTAGAGGGGGGAAAAATGTTGAATGTGTTTAAAAAGAAGGCGTTTGCAGCGCTTGGGGCAGTTTTGCTCACTGCAGGAGGAGCACCCGCATTTGTCGGAGGAGCGCCAATTCAAAAGGCTGTTCAAGCAAAGGGGAATGTGCAAACAGTAGAAAGTTGGAAACGGTTCCATTCTGTGCATGGCAAATGTATGGTGTCTCTTCCTGAGTCTCCAGAGCATGTGAAGCAAATTATGCCTTTTCCAGAAGAGGGGTACAATCTCCGCTATGATGTCTATGTCTCTGCACATGAAAAGAAAGCGATTTACATGATGCTCATTGCGCAATATCCACCATTTATCAATGAGTCTCATGCAGAGATGAGCTTGGAAAGTTTTCTCAATGGACTGGTGACACAAAATCATGATAACGAATTGATATTTGCTGACTTAACCAATGTTCAAGGGCATAAGGCACTGGATTTCTTCATCCAAGCCAAAGGAACCTACTTTAAGGGACGCGCAATCATGGCTGAGAACCATCTTTATCTCTTGGCAATGGAATGTGAAGTTTCAAACTATATGGAAACCAATTTCAATCACTTCATTAACTCTTTTGAATTGGTTAAGTAATGCAAAGCGTGTTGGATCTGATCTATTTAACCTTGGTTCAACTTGTTGTGACCTGGATGATTGTGGGGATCATGTGGTTTTTACAAGTGGTTCACTATCCGCTGTACCGGAAGATCAAGGAAGGGTTTGTAGAATATGAGCGCTCCCACATTCGGCGGGCAGCGCTCTTGATCGGACCCATCATGCTGATTGAAGCGATTACTGCAATTCTCCTTATAGGAGCATCTACAGAAGGGACTCTAACGAAGCTGGCGGGAGCCAATTTGATCTTATTGATCTTTATTTGGCTCTCGACATTTCTCTTTCAGATCAATCAACACCAAAAACTTAGTGTCCGTTTTTCTCATAAAATCCTCCAAGGGCTTATCCATTGCAACTGGATCCGCACGCTTTTGTGGACCCTTAAGGGGATTATAATGGCTATTTTCTGCAATCACCTTTTTCATTTAGGCACCATCGCGAAGAAATTCTTTAACATGTAACCTTCTTCTGTTATGCAAAGAAGTAGGAAGAGAGCTGACTTCGATGCATAGATCATTCTTACCAGATGTTAAACTTGTAAATGTCAACCACCGCGCGTCGTGGGAAGGGGCGGTATCGCGCCATTTTCGCTCCCAATTCAAAGCAAGCTCTTTGAAGAACCTCTTTCTTTCCATTATCACCTTTGGCGTTTACCCCTATAAAAAATACAAGCAGGCGAAGCGTGCAGTGGCTCAAGCTATTGCAGCACGTAAACTCTTTCATTTTAGAGCGCTTCAGGAACATATTGAGCGGAGCCGAAAAGAGCAAACGCACTTAGATCCTCGCCAGTCCCTTAATGCGATTTTTATGAGTGTCCAATCAGAGAAGGTCGATGAAACGGAAGAGGCTTTGGAGTTTAAGGCGATTTACTCTCCTAATGAACTCCTCCTTTTTATCACCAATCCTCCTGGTGACAACCGAAGCATTCGTTTGCATAGGCATAAGACACGGAAGCATTTGGATTACTTAAGGATGTGGCATGAGCTAAAGAAAAAAGCACGCATTAACCAATATCGGCAGATTCAAAACATTAACTTTTGTAATAAAA
>JAGROF010000075.1 GCA_020440405.1 Chlamydiia bacterium | reverse complement strand
GGGTAATCCGCACAGCAGAATCGGTTGTATTGACATGTTGCCCCCCAGCCCCTGAAGAACGGAAGGTATCGATCCGAATTTCATCGGGTTTGATCTCAATTGCAATGTCGTCAGTAATTTCAGGGGTGACGTCGACAGAAACAAAACTCGTGTGGCGCCGCGCATTGCTATCAAAAGGAGAGATGCGTACTAAGCGATGCACCCCCTTTTCCGCTTTGCAGTACCCATAGGCAAAGAGCCCTATGATATGAAGCGTGGCATTTTTAATCCCTGCCACCTCCCCATCGAGCTTTTCCACCATCTCGACTTTCCATCCCCGTTTTGCAGCCCACTTTTGATACATGCGGAGAAGCATCTGCGCCCAATCGCAAGATTCCGTCCCTCCGGCTCCAGCATTCACACTTAGATAACAATTTTTTTGATCGAGCTCTCCTGAAAGCATTTTTTTGATTTCGAGTTCTTCCAAACTTTTTTCGACAGCAGACAGCTCATTCAAAAGATCTTGATACAGCTGAGGATCGTCCTCCTCCTCCATCTCTTCAAGAAGTTCCTTAGCAGCTTCAAAACGTTTCTTCACTTGGCTGTAGGGAATGGTCCACTCTTTTAATGCATTACACTGACTAATAACCACTTGTGCCGCATCATTGTCAGACCAAAAATCACCCTCTTCCATCTTTTTCTCTAGAGAAATGACTTCTTTTTCTTTCTTCTCTAGGTCAAAGATACCTCCACATGTGAAGGAGCCGGGTATCGATATCTTTTAATTGATTGCGTATTTCTTCATTCATGAACCTATCCAGCATTAAAGGATTTACTTGATTTCTTCGATTTTTGAGCAGATTTTTTCTTTTCATTTTGACCACATTGTCCATGAGACAAGGGGGCAAAATGAAAAGGAAAAAGATGCCAAAAAGCATGGAATGAAAAAATATCTTTAACACTGGGTAGGTTCATAAGGTATTCCTCGAAAATAAACCCCTAATATAGCGAAAAGAGACTTTACACAAAAGAACTTTCGACTATACTTTTTAGGATCAAAATGAATAGAGAGTTCGCTCTTCTATTAAAAAAAAACTTTTCAAGAAGGAAGTCAAGATGTCACTACAAGAAGTTTTCTCAAGAGTCGGCACAAACCTACACGAAGCCTGGCAAACAGGAACCCAACTCGTATGCCAAGGGTTTAATCACGTTGCCAATACTGCTGCCGGTAAAAAAGTCACCGAAGTCACAAGCCCAGTATTCGTTTGGGTCAAAGACAAAACGCCCGAGTCATTTAAAAACAAATCATTTGCTTATGGAGCTGGAGTCACGTTTGGATTGATCTCTGTTAACCACTGGAGACACAACACGATGAACCACCGCCTTGAGCAAGCTGCGCGCTTAGCTGAAGGGCAAGGAAATTATGCTGGTGCAGCGAATATCCGCGCACTAAGAGTCTAAGCAAATCGATTGCGATGCATCGATAGAATAGGTCCATAAAGGGCCTAAGTCTTCAAGGGGCTCGGTGATGAAAATCACCCGCCCCTTTTCTTTTTGTGCCCGCATTTGCATACCGTGAGGCACTTCAAGAGAAAGGTTTCCTTCAATGATAAGATCTTCAGCAATAAACCGAGAGTGCCCATGCAAAACAATGGTGAGCCCTCCCCGCCGCTTTACGTCGTGACGCCAAAAAAGGTGGTCCTCTTCCCAATCGATCCCTGCATTGACCACACGGACATTTTTGAGAAGGCATTGCCCTGTTTTTTCAGAGTATTTTAAAACACCTTCTTCTTTATGCCCCATAACATCGGTCGCATGAATCAGGAGGCTCCCTTCAAGGGTGAGGTTCTTGAGGAAAAGATCGGCAATTTCGAGCTGCAGCTCCGAGCCGCTTTCAAGTTTTCCTCCTTGCACTTTTTGCCCAATGATCGAGTAAAGAGGGCCAAGAGCTGGATGATAACTAAAGAGAAATGAGGGCCCTTCTTTAGCAAAAGTATGCGCGTCAGGAAACGGAGGAAGGGACATGTGGCAATGGGTTTCCAGGAGCTCTTTAGCATTGAGCATGTAATCGTAGTAGCATCCCTCAGGCGTTTCGAGCATCGCTCCTTTAGCTGTAGACTTCCGCTTTGTGGTGGAAATTGTTTTGCGTCGCTTATTGAATGTAAGATAGGTGGGAAGCTGCTTTTCTTTTGATACGGTAAAGGCATCGGCAATATTTTGCATTGTCGTTTCAAGACGGGCGATCTCTTCTTTTTCTTCTAAAGAATGGTAGTGATGTCCTTTTCTAAAATTCACAAGAAGCCCGGGATTGGGATGGCTTTTTGAGGCTTTTTCAACAGCTTCTAAATCGGCAAAGAGGATATTCGTATTTGAGGGAAACCGCGAAGTGTCTCCTCCTTCTTCAAGGGGTTTATCTTCGATGCCACACTTTTCAAAGTCACAATATTCGATATTGGTGAGCACTTTTTCTCCTTCTTTTTCTCTCACCACATTCATCCCTTCTTGCGCATTGACTAAACGAGGGCAAGAGGCAAATCCAAAGGTTTTATCTTGAAGGTGTCCCACTCCTAAGAAGGCTAGAAGTCCATAATCGATTGCTGCCATGGGGTTATTGATTTGCCGCACCAGGGCCTTTTGACTCCCCTGTTTTTTAAGCCAATCAAACACACCAGATTGGCGCAGGAGCTTCCACAGCATCCCATGTCCCCCAGGTTTAAGCAACAGCTTAAGGGGCTTTTGCAAACACCAATTTCCCTCCCGTGTAAAGGTAGGAACCGAAGGCTGCACAAAAAACCGAAAAGACTCTTGTGGACGCCCAAACCATCCGTTTTGCGCACAAATGCTTTTGATGTGTTCATGATTTCGATGGATCCGCGATGTCATCATTCCAATCGGTGTCGTGATCTGCTTCCCAAACAGCTTATAGTGGAGATATTCCCGGGCTTGAAGATCACTAACTACACCCTCCAAAAGGGGTTTTCCTAAGAAAACAAGACGTGCTGCGGGAAGCCCTTCATTGGTTTGATCATCTTTGAGTTGCAAACGATCTGCAGCTCCTCCTACAGGATACAGCTCAGCTGTTTTTCCCTGCTGTTTGATTCCTTGCAGAATCGCTGCCTTTACCTCAGGCGTTTCTTCTCGGATATCGATACCTTGTGGAGGCTGGAGATCCATAGGCTCCTCTCCCTTCTCTTGACAAAGGAGCATTAACACCAAGTGGTGATATCCAATGATCCCTCCGATATCTTGATAAAAGTTTTCGATTGCCAAGAGATCTTCCAATAAAGGACGCAACTGCTTCCCTTCTTCGAAACTCTTCCATTCGAAAAGGCGCGGCCCCTGGCCAATTGCAAAGGTTGCTTTGATCGCATATTCACATTCTGGAGTGACACCGGAGAGGAACGTTTTGAGGGGAGAGGGAAAAGAAAAATACGCATCGACTTCTGGGAGGGAATCTAGAAGTTCGAGTTTTTCAAAGGTTCCTTCTGCTCTTTTTAACATTACGAGAAGGGAGCGTAAACGCTCCCGTTGCTTCTCTAGATGCGACTGCATTTGCTTCAAGTTCATATCTCTAAATTGCCATCTCCTATGGAAAATGGCAAGATTTTCTCTTTTCTGGTCTTTTTTTTTTGACTATAAATCCCCTGGGAGGATACAAGTTGATGTAAAAGGCTCATTAGAGAGCAGCAAAGATTACTTAACTAATTTTCTTTAAGTTGAAGGAGAAAACGAAAATGGCCAAGAAACAAGCTAATGCTAATTCGAAGTTCATGAAGCCAATGAAAATCA
>JAGROF010000074.1 GCA_020440405.1 Chlamydiia bacterium | reverse complement strand
CTATCCAGTATTAAAGGATTTATTTTGATTTCTTCGACTTTTGAGCAGATTTTTTCTTTTCATTTTGACCACATTGTCCATGAGACAAGGGGGCAAAATGAAAAGGAAAAAGGTGCCAAAAAGCGTGGAATAAAAAAATATCTTTAATACTGGATAGATTCTTGAGGGTTTACAAAAAGCATCACTTCCGTTTTAGTGAAAAGTATGGATAAAGCTGTTTGGTACTACATGGTGGGGGAAGAAAAAGAGGGTCCTGTCTCTCACAATGAACTCCAGCGTATGCTTGATAGTGGAGAAGTTGATTCTTCGACACGGGTTTGGACCCAATCTCAACAAGAATGGCTGCCGATTTCTGAGGTCGAGCATTTTAACATGACCACTTTAGATGAGGCGCCGACGATTGAGATCGAAAAAAAGGTCTCCTATAGTCGAGAGACCGATAAAGACTATATTCGCACCCGTCCCTGGATTCGCTTTTGGGCGCGGATGCTCGACTACTCTCTATTTATCATTGTTTTAGCATTCTTCATTGGCTACTTTCACATTGGACTGGGAATTTTTAGCTCTTATACGGGAATGGTTGCTATTTTTCTTTGGGTGTTTGTCGAAGCCTTTTTGCTTTCAACTGTTGGCACAACTCCTGGGAAATGGCTCTTGCGGGTTTCGGTTCGCTCTGAGAATCATCAAAAACTTTCCTTTTCAGCAGCCCTTAGCCGAAGCTTTTCTGTGTGGTGGTTAGGAATGGGAGCTGGTCTTCCCATTATATCTCTCATTACAATGATTGTCGCTGCAGTGAAGCTTAATAGCTCAGGAATGACTTCTTGGGATCGGAGAGGGGAGCTGCGGGTGTTCCACAACAAAGTGGGACTGACGCGTACCCTCATTGTCATTTTGTACTTCCTCTGTTATGCTTGGGTCGTGTCCTGGGGACAATTACAAATCATGAATCACCAAGCGGTATGACCTTTATTGAAAAGAAAGAAATTGGCGATGGGCAATTTCTCTATCAACTCCAGATCTTAAGCGACAATTATACCTATGTATTGACATGGGATCAAAATGCCTTAGTCGTCGATCCTGGAGAAGCCGATCCGATCCTTGATCTGCTTGAGAAGGAGCAGCTCAATCTTGTGAATATCCTTGTGACACACTATCACGACGATCATACGGGAGGGATTGAAGCCCTCACAAAAAAAACAGAGTGCCACGTGATTGGTCCGGATGATAGCCGTGTTCCTAAATTGGAACAATCCGTTGCTGAAGGGGAAGAGCTTGTTATCGGTCCATTTCAAATCGAAGTCTTTTCGACCCCAGGCCACACCAAACCTCATCTGGTCTATTTTTTTCGCGCACTCCACCTCCTCTTTAGTGGAGATCTTCTCTTTACAGGCGGGTGTGGACGTCTCTTTGAAGGGACTCCACAGGAGATGTGGAACTCTTTAGAGAAAGTTCTTGCCCTTCCCGATGATACGCTGGTCTATTGTGGACATGAGTATACCGTAAAAAATTTGGAGTTTGCTCTTTCGGTTGACCCTGACAATGAGGCGCTCAAAAAGCGTCTAGAGGAGGCCAAAAAGCGGCGCTCCGAAGGAAAATCTACTGTTCCTTCTACTCTAGCTGAGGAAAAGGTAACAAACCCTTTTCTCCGCGTGAAATCACAAGAGTTCCAAAAAGCTTTGGGGCTTTCCGATACCGATCCTGCGTTGACTTTTGCGCACATCCGTCAACTTAAGGATGAGTCTTCATCCTAAATGTACCTTGACGATTTCATGTTGAGAACGACAGTAGGTTTCCTTAATAAAGAAGAGCGAGAAGATTAAAGCGATCGCATAAAAGATAGGCATCAAAAAGAGCCCCTGCTGAAAGTTTTCAACGGTGTAATTGTGGGACCCTTCAGGAACACCCCATTCAATTAAATAACTGACGATGGGAGGGATAAGAGCTGCAGAAAAAGTAATCATTGAGTTGTTGAATCCAATGGAGGTGGCTTGGAGGTTTTCTGGGACATTCTCAGAAATGGCCGCAAAAGCAGGGCTGCACCCCGAGCTTGCAAGCCCAATGCAAAAAAAGAGAAACCCATAAATAAACACTTCATGTGTTGGGAAGTAAACAATCAATCCACTAGCAATAATCCCAATGAGAGAGGTCATCATTAGAGGGGTCTTCCTCCGTTTTATGCTATCTGAAATCTTTCCAAATAGAGGAGCCCCCACGGCATATCCAATCCAAAGCATCGAAGAAAGTGAGGCTGCAACTGTGCGAGATAAGCCCCGCGCTTGCAAGTATCCTGTCCCCCAGTAGGCGCCTAGAAGGGGAAGGGAGACATAAACAAACCCAGAGAATAAGACAATCATCCAAGCTTGAGGATTTTTCACCAGATTTTTGAGTTGAGTGATCAAAGGCTCTTGGTAGGGGTTGAGAAAAATAATGTCGTATTTAGATCTTGAAGGGGAATTTCTAACAAAAAGACCGATCATGGTGGCTAGTCCAATTCCAAAAACTCCAATCGACACCATAATGAGGCGCCAGTCGTTATGGAATAGGGTGAGTAAATAAGCAAGAGGACCACCTGCAAGGAAAGGACCCATTGCGCCGAGAAGATTTGCAATACCTACCATGAGTGCAAAATGCTTTTTAGGGAACCAGTTCAAGGCTAAAACAAGGAGACTCACATAGGCACTCGAGGCCCCAAGGCCCATAAATAGGCGTCCGACAAATGCTGTTGCAAAGTGGTGAGTGATCGAGAACCCAAACACTCCAATCGCACAAGAAGTTGCCGAGAGAGTCAGGAGTTTTCGAGCTCCAAACTTATCTACAAGAATTCCTACAGGGACTTGCATCAGTGAATAGGGAAGGTAGTAGGCCGCTGCGACTAAAGAGTAACTCGATGCATCTAGATGAAGGTCTTGCATGATCTGTTTTGAAACGGTGGATAGGAAGACCTGCAAGAAGAATTCATAGAGATAAAATAGAGAAGCAAGCCACCAAACAAAAAAGGCTAGAAAAGAGAGTTTTTTTTTCATCAGTTTTCTACTATATTGGGTTCAACAACTGAAGGTTCTAACTCAATATTGGAAGACGGGTGTTTGTCGGAGAGGCAAATTTCAATCACTCCTTGCCCTTCATACACGTGAGGATGTGTAGTGGTTGCAGAAATAATTCCAGATTGAGGAGCAAGGATGTCTACATTCATAGCCGTTCCAAAAGGATCTGCAATGGTTGCCATGATTTGATCTTTTTCGACTTTTTGCCCAATTCTCTTCCGAAAATGGAAGAGCCCACTTGTTGGGGAGTGTACCCAAAGGCTTTTAGGGGTCACTAATGTTTCCGTTTTCTTAGGCTCTGATTTTAGTCGAATCATATCCAATTCTTTTAAAACTTTTACGATTCCTTTGACCCCAATTTTGGCAGAGTAGGAATCTGTACGATGTGCTTCCCCTCCTTCATAGATTAGTGTGGGACATTTAGGTGTTCCTGCTTCTGAATAAAAGAATCCTGTTTTTTCGTTAGAAGGGCGAATAATCGGTGCTCCAAATAGCTCAGCAAGTTGGGTGGCTTCCTGATCTTCTGGATGATAGTAGACTTGGGGGAGTTTGTAGACGTTTTCTGTCCCACATCGGAGGTTGATACAGTGAGTCATGAGGCTGATGACTTCACTCGTAAAAAGATGTGCTAAGCGAGAGGCAAAAGATCCTTTTTGAGATCCTGGGAAGCTGTTTGCTAAATCATGTCCATCAGGAAGAAGACGTGTGTGGTTGATCAGTCCATAAACGTTCATGACGGGGATGCAAATCAGAGTTCCTTGGAGCTTTTTAAGCAGACTGAGATTTAATAAACGGTGGACAATATCGATCCCATTGGCTTCATCGCCATAAAGGGTCGCGCAAATTAAAACACGAGGACCCGCTTTTTTTCCATGGATAATGTGCATGGGAATGTGCATAGGAGCGCAGGAGTAAATTTCTGGAGTTGGAAGGGCAAATGTGAGCTTTTCCCCCGGTTGAACGTCAATGCCACAGATCTTTAAAGTATCATTTTTCATCAATCCTGAGGTTAACACGTTTTTTCTATTTGATCAACGTTTGATAAATCCATTGTGAGCGTAGTGCCAGTTGTACTGGACAGGACGGTGCGTGTCCCGATCGTAGCAGACTTGAATCGAGATGTAAGGGTAGGGGTGGGTGTTATCAAAGTCTCGCCCTTCGGTTTCATGAAACAAGGTGATGATGACTTCGCGGTTTTGCCAAGAGGTTGGAGAAAGCTCTTTGAGGGGAGTATCATAATACGATAAAAGGGTTTGGATCACTGCCTGGGGATTGAGTTCCAGGCCTTCAACATAAAAATCTACCTCGGCACCAATGAGATGTTTTGAAGTGGTAGCAGCTTTTGAGGGGTCGGCATAAAGGTTATGGATAGGGCAGCGATGGCCGCAGGTAATCACAACTTTTTTTCGAGTGTTTTCCTGCACATGATTAAGAAGGTCGATCAAGATGGGGTAAATAAATTCTTGGCCATTTTTCAAGGGAAGAGAATGCCCTTCTACCCCGGCACAATCGAGATGATAGATAAGATCCGTCTGCCGGTGAATTTGAATCGGAGGGTTTAAAAGGTTTCCCTGACAACGGAAAAACTCCTTAGTGATCCGTGGGTGGCCCCCCACTCTTTTTTGTTCCCAGGGATAAGGAGCTCTTTTTTTCGGGCGGTGATTCGCTTGAGGAAAGAGGATTTCATCAGACTGACGTTGAACAGGTCGGACTGTCAGGTTCCGGGCGCGCACCTTTTTTTTCTCAGACTTTTCTAGACCTGAGCATCCTGCTAACAAGCTTAAAATAAATAAGAAAAGTAAAGAGATTTGTTTCATATAGACTCATCATATCAAGGTTTGCAAAAAAAATTCGAGAGGATTATGTGTAAAGGAAAGAAGGTTGGGATGAAGAAGGTACTGATTATTGAGAAGCAACTCTCTTCTAGAGAGCTGCTCTTAGATTTATTAAGGGAGAAACAGCTTCAGCTTTTTACCGTCGAAGACGGAATAGCAGCATTAGATCTCTTCAAAAAACGTTCCTTTGATTTGATCTTAAGTGACTTGATGGGAATTGAGGTTTTAGACCGCTTAGAGCGGCGCCCGTTGAGCACACCCATTGTCCATCTCAAGTCTCAAAACGATCCTGATTTGAAAAATATTCAGCATGTTCTTCTAAAGCCGTTGAATTCTAAGGGAGTGGGAACCCTTCTCTTGAAGCTCCTGCATACCAAGCGGAAAGTCATTGCAGAGAGCCCTGCAATGCAGCAGATTTTGAAGCAGGTAGAACGCATTGCGAAAAGTCACTCCAATGTCTTTATTTGTGGCGAGTCTGGAACAGGAAAAGAGGTGATTGCAGGATTGATCCATGAAGCCTCTCCTCGTTTTGAGCACCCCTTTATCCGTGTCAATTGCGCCGCTCTCCCTGATACCTTGATCGAATCAGAATTTTTCGGACATGAAAAGGGAGCGTTTACGGGAGCATTACAGAGAAAGGCGGGGCGCTTTGAGCGGGCCGATAAAGGAACGCTCCTATTAGATGAAATCTCAGAGATCCCTGCTGCGCTTCAAGCCAAACTCCTCCGTGTTGTCCAGGAGCAAGAGTTTGAGCGGGTTGGAGGGACCGATCCGATCCATGTCGACGTGCGTTTAGTTTCGACCTCAAACCGGTTAATGAAAGAAGCGATTCAAAGCAAAGAGTTTCGTGCAGACCTTTATTACCGCTTGAATGTGATTCCGATCTTCCTTCCTCCTTTGCGGGAGCGCAAAGAAGATATTTTGCCCCTTGCCTGTCACTTCATCCGGAAAGTGTGTCTCCGGAATCAGCTCCCTTTAAAAACGTTGTCGAAAGCTGCAGAAAAAAAGCTCCTCTCTTACGATTGGCCCGGGAACATCCGTGAGCTGCGGAATACAATTGAGCATGGAGTGGTGATGGAAGACTCAGACATTCTAGAGGAAAAGCACCTACAGATTGAAGTGTCTCAGAAAGAAGCCCTTTTGACCCTCAAAGAATTAGAAGACAAACACATTCTGAAAGCGCTTGAATTCCATGGAGGCAATCGTACACAAGCTGCGAAATCTCTAGGGATCAGCGTGCGCACTCTGCGCAATAAGCTCAATAGTTATAATTCTTGAGGATTAAATAGATTTTCAAAAGAGGAGAAGTAGTGGAGGGACCCTTCAGCAACTTCTGCCATTTGAGGATGATCGGGAGGGCAGATGAGGACAGGAGTGATCGCAGCGTCTTTCAGGGCACGGACACCACGCAAAGCATCTTCAAACCCCAGCATCTTGTCCGAACCACCAAGGACTTCGATAGCTTTGAGGTAAGCATCTGGAGCAGGTTTGGCGCGCGCGTAATCTTCTCGCGTGATCCAATGAGGGATTTGATTGAGTGTCGGGATTTTTTCCCGGATCAATTCAGTTTGTTTGCGTGTCGAGTTGGTGACAACAGCATGAGGAATTTGTGCGCATTGCACGGTTTCTAAAATAGTTTGTGCGCCGGGCATGAGCTCCAAACTGCCAACTTCAAGAAGGGCTTGGTAGGCCTCTTTCTTTTGGGCATATAGGGATTCCCAGGTTTCAGACTCGACAAGAGAAGGGGCATGAGCCGTAATCGTATGACGGAGCCCCTCTGAGCTTTTATGAGCAATGGATGTAAAAGTGGGAAAGTCCCAAGAAAGGGAAACACCATGGTTTTCAAGCATGTTTTGATACGCTTGAAAGTGAAGGCGCTCGGTATCTACAAGGAGCCCATCAAAGTCAAAAAAAATCGGGGAATAGTCTAAAAACCAACTCATGCGTTTCGTCCTGTAAAATATGCCGATGACTGGACTCGAACCAGCACTGTATTGCTACAAGCAGATTTTGAATCTACCGTGTCTACCAATTCCACCACATCGGCGGCGAAATGGCATATTCTACAATCTAACCGAATTAATACCAATCCTAACAGACAAATTCACAAATTCTTGCTCATCTTTTCACCTCAAGAATGGTTTTCGACTTTGTTAACCATCAAGTGGTTAACTACAGTCTCCAAACTCTTCTTGAGGCAAAAATCTAGAGCTCAATTTGCAAATTTTTCTATTAGGAATTGGTAAATGTTAGCCTATTATGAGGCTCTGCAGGCTTAGGGACATTGGTGAAAGCAATGTCGCATTGATTTTGGGCTTTTAAGAACTCCCAAGTGTCTGGAGGAATGGTTTTAAAATCTTTTTCTGTTTCGTAGTTTGTCAGCGTGATCGTTGTGATGTGACCATTCCGTAAGATTTCAGGAAGAGCCTTTGTGAAATAGGCAGCAGACTCTCGGTCGAGCTCGAGATGGAGCTCTCGAAGAGAATCGATTTTTTGAAGTTCTTGGACCATCAGCATCCGTCCTTCTTCATCGATAGGACCACTAATGGTGAGCTTTGTGACGCGATCCGCAAGAGGAAAGAAGGCTCTTAAAAAGTCGAGAGATAGGGTATAGCGGCTTTCTTTCATTTCGGCGTGAGGTTTTCCGAGTTGCAATTCGGTCTTTCCTCCGATCCACTGCTGCACACTTTCATAGAGAGCGTTGTGGCAGCGCTGATCAAAATCTTTTCCTTCCAGCGATTTGGAGTAACGGGTGTAACAGAGGATGTGAGAGTTTTTCTCCCCAGCGGCGCGGTAATTTGCCATCACTCTACAAAAAACATCGATGATCTTATCATTACACTTTTCACGTTGCTCCTGAGACAAGTACCAAGGAGCTGAAGGGGCCTCATAGCTGAGAGCAGAAAACTTCGTCCACACAACGGTATCAAGAGAATTCACATAGGCGCGGTAGATGAAGTGGGTCATTCGAGAGAGGAGCCACATGACGCCGCCCCAAAAGTCAACGCCTCCTTTTTCCTCGTCGCCGACGGACTCAGATTCAACAGGAGGCTTCTGGGAGCGATAGGTTGTGAGAGGTGATGGTCTGATGTCTTCCATGGAAGACATATTAGCTCAATTGAGGAAAAGATTCTATAGGAGGAAAAATTTTAATAGTCGACTTTTGCGAGGAAAAGCCCTTGAGGGGGAGCTGTGGGGCCAGCCTCTGTTCGATCCTTGGATTTCAATAACTTAGGAATGTCGGAGAGGGGGCGTTTTTCAGAGGCAATTTGCAAAAGCGTCCCCACGAGATTGCGGACCATTTTATAGAGGAATCCATCTCCTTCGAACTCTAGGCGGACACCTCCCTCTTCAGGGACCATTTCCAAGCGATATAAGGTTTTCACAGGGTCTTTTGAGCCGCAGCCTGCTCCCCTAAAGGCACTGAAATCATGGGTTCCTTTCAGAAGGGAAAGCGCCTCCTCCATCAGGCCCCGATTGAGGGGCGCATGGATGGGGGTCCGAAAGCGATAGGCAAAGGGACTTTGGACCGCATCCAAGTGGAGATGATAATGGTAAATCTTTTTTTTCACACGATAGCGGGCATGAAAATCCTCCGCAATGGGCTCAATGCTTAAAATGCGGATATCTGGGGGCAGAAGCGCATTGAGGGAATAGTGAAAAGGGGGAATTTCAAAAGGGACTTCATAGGAAAAATGAGCCACCTGCGCATGAGCATGGACCCCTGCATCGGTGCGCCCCGATCCCGTAATGGGACACTCTGCGCGAAATAGGACGCTTAAAGCCTCTTGAATGAGTTCTTGAATCGTTTTCCGATTCGGCTGGACCTGCCATCCTCCATAATCGGTTCCGTCATAACTGATTGTCATTTTATATTTCATGAACCTATCTCAATATTATAGCTGAATTAGTTTAAAATA
>JAGROF010000073.1 GCA_020440405.1 Chlamydiia bacterium | reverse complement strand
CAGATTTTTTCTTTTCATTTTGACCACATTGTCCATGAGACAAGGGGGCAAAATTAAAAGGAAAAAGATGACAAAAAGCGTGGAATAAAAAAATATCTTTAATACTGGACAGGTTCATTAGCTCAATAGAGGTGAAGGACCTTGTTTTGGGGGTATTTTTGGGTGAGAAGGGCTTTAGAGGGGTCAATAACCACTTTTGAGTCGAGCGCCTCTCTTCCTAAGAGCATTCGAAACCGGAGCGGATCTCGATCCGAAAGGGTGATTTCGATCTCCCATTTTTCATTTCCCAAACAGAGGACGCTTTGAATCACATAACGTTCTTCTACATGACCATTAGAGCTCATGACACTTCTGACATCAAAGATCGGGCAGCAGCAGGAAACAGAGATTGTCTTATTTCTTTGAATCGGGTGCACTGAAAAACTCACACAGTCCTTCTTATCTTTTATAATCGGCTTAATTTTAAAGGCATGTAAGGAGGAGGTTTTAGCTCCTGTATCGATTTTTGCTTTAATTGCAGGGATTTTAAGGTTAGGGAGTGAGATCCACTCCTGCCACCCGATCGGAATTTTTTCTTCTCTTTTTCTACCCATGGTACCGTTTTTTGGAGATCGTGGGCAGAAGTCTCTCTAAGTGCTTGATAATCTCATCTGCAACATTCACTCCTGTGACTGTTTCAATCCCCTCTAATCCTGGAGAGGAGTTCACTTCCATAATCAAAGGCCCCCGATCCGACCGTAAGATATCGACTCCTGCAAGGTTTAACCCCATAACTTTGGTGGCTTTAATAGCTAAGGCCCGTTCTTCTTTTGTCACCTTAACCGGAATCGCTTCCCCTCCCCTATGAAGGTTCGAACGAAAATCATTGGGGTTTGCTTCTCTCTTAATAGCCGCTACGAGTTTATCTCCCACAACTAAACAGCGAATATCACTTCCATTTGACTCCTTAATGTACTCTTGGATAATAATATTTGCTTTTAACCCCATAAAAGCTTGAATGGCACTTTGTGCAGCCTTTTTCGTCTCAGCTAAAACAACTCCAATCCCCTGAGTCCCTTCAATCAGCTTAATGACAACTGGAACACCTCCTACAAGCTTGATTAAGTCATCGATATTATCAGGTGAATGCGCAAACCCTGTAATGGGCATCCCAATATTTTTCTTAGCCATTAGCTGCAAAGAACGGAGTTTATCCCTGGATCGAGTGATAGCAATCGAGGGATTTAAAGAAAAAACCCCTGCTAACTCCAGTTGTCGGACCAGGGCACATCCATAAAATGTTCGATTGGCCCCGATACGAGGAATAATTGCGTCAAAATGGAGAAGGTCGGACCCATCAATGTGAATCAACGTTTTCTCTGCATTAATCGTCATGTAACAAGAGAGATAATCGATCACATCGACATCATGTCCTCTATGTAACGCTGCTTCCTTTAACCGCCTTGTGGAGTAAAGGTCCGTGTTTCTAGAAAGAATCCCTATCTTTAATTGCTTCATATATAAGAGCCTCTTGTCTGTTATATTATATCAGAGGGAAATATTCGGAGAGAAAAATTCAAAGAACGTCTTTAAGCCGGACTTTTTGTACTTCAAAAAAATCTTTTCTTTTAAATTCAATACTCTTATATTAAATTCTTTAGAAATCTAGAGAAGACCGAATATGATTCGCCGAATAATCGCCTGTTTTTCCATTCTTTTAACCCCTTTGAGCGCAGAAATTAAAGCCTATGTGACCAATCAAGCTGGCGCAAGCGTTTCTGTCATCGATGAGTCCACAGATACAGTGATTGGTACCATCGGAGTGGGCTCACTCCCTACGGGCGTTGAGGTCTCCCCTGATGGAAAGATTGCCTATGTCGCGAGTGAAGGAACAGACAGCCTGTATGTGATTGACACCACAACCGACACGGTAGCCAGTACCATTACAGTGGGGAATTTTCCTGTGAATGTTGCCTTTACGCCTAACGGCCTAAAAACTTACGTCACTAACCTATTCGATGCAACGGTTTCCATCATTGATGTATCAAGCAGCATTGAAACAGGAACCATCGCGGTTGGAGCAGCTCCTGTAGATGTCGCCATGACTCCCAATGGTCTAAAGGCTTATGTAACCCATTTTAGTGGTGATGACGTCGCAGTGATCGATGTGCCATCGAATACCGTCCTAAAAACCATCCCTGTGGGGGACGGTCCTGCTGAAGCGGAGGTCGTCACACCTGATGGAACCAAAGTCTACATCCCCAACTTAAATAGTGATGACGTCTCTGTCATTTCAACTGCAACCGATACGGTCACTGCAACCATTCCTATAGGAGACCAACCGATTAGTATCGCAATCTCTCCGGATGGAAAGAAAGTGTATGTCGGCACACAAGGGAATGCTCCTACGGATGAAATTTTCATCATTGATGTTGCCTCAGACACTGTGACAGGAACCATTGAGGTGGGAAATAACCCTAATGGAATTGCATTTACCCCTGATGGAACCAAAGCTTATGTTGCGAATCGCTTTAGCAATAGTGTTTCCATCATTGACGCTACAACGGATACCAATATCGGGAGTATCGCCGTGGGCTCCCAGCCTGTAGGAGTGACCTTTACCCCTTCGCTTACAATGAATGTTTTGGGAATGAGTCACATGAATGTCTTTCTGACCGAGACTGAGCTATTGAATCGCATCACCTGGTCGCCACCAGATGGAGCAAATGTGAGGGAATACAAAATCTTTCTCGATGCCAACCTCACCCAAATGATCGGCACAGTTAGCGCCGGGGCTCCCCGAGTGTTTGTCGACCACAACAAAAAAAAGGGAGGAGTGACAACCTACTTTGTGGGAGCCTTTAATGGTCCAAGCCTTGTGGGGCTGGGCTCTGTTAAAGTCCTTGCAAAAGGAAAGAGCTAATTGGCTTGTGCATAAACATTAAATTTTGACCATATCATCATAATATGCATTTTGGTATGATTAAGGGAAAATAAACAAGACGTCTACCATGGTTTTTAAGTATATTTTTTCCTCTACAGAAGCAAGCCTTTTAGCCCAGAGTGGCACCATCCTTTTTTCACTTCTTTTAGGAGGCGTTCTAACTGCTCTTACTCAGAAAAAAGTTCATTTCAAAAAAATCTCTACTCGCCGTACCCCCTCTTACTTTTTGTTTTTTTTATTCTCAAGTTTGACGCTAAGTCTTCTTCTTCCAATTTCCCTCTTTCTCCTCCATCAAGAGACGCATTTGATTCAGCTGGCTGTGCTGTCTTTATTTGCTCTTTCTTTTAGTTCCTTGCTCAATCTCGTATTTAAGAGTCGCCCGATCCGCTATGGAGGAATGGTTTTGGGCTGGCTGGCTGCTCTTCTCCATGCTCTAGGTCTTTTGATCCCTTTCTTAACGTATCTAAAATCTGTAAAATTTCAACTTGCCTCAGTATCTATTTCCCTCTTGGGCCTAATCAAAGCCTGTTTTACAACAGGGTTCTTGGTCTATGGAGCCATGGCTTTTTCCACCTATCTTGCAAAAAATCTTAAAAAACAGAGACATATTCAAACCTCTACTCAACTCCTCATCTCAAAAGTCGTCACAACCCTGTTAATCGTCTGTTCTGTCTTTATTGGTCTCTCTCTACTAGGGATTGACCTCTCCGTCTTCTCCATCTTTGCAGGGGCTCTGGGTGTGGGTGTTGCCTTCAGTCTGCAGAATATCTTTTCTAATTATTTCAGTGGGTTTGTGATTTTACTCGATCGATCGATAAAACCTGGGGATGTCATTAGCCTCAATGAAGGAAAGACCTACGGGATTGTCAATAAGCTCCATGCGCGCTATGTTTCGGTTCGAACACGTGAGGGTAAAGAGCATTTAATTCCCAACCAAGAGATCATTTCCAATAAACTCGAAAACTGGTCTTATAGTGATCCCCATATCCGGATGGAGATCTATTTCACCATCTCTTTTGATTCAGACCTCCCTCTCGCTGAAGAACTTCTTGTCTCGATTGCAAAACAAACAAAACGGGTAAAGCTTGACCCAGCCCCTTACGTGAGATTCAGCTCGTTAATCCACAATGCTGTGGAACTAAAATTGCGTCTTTGGGTGATTGATCCTGAAAACGGAACAAGTGGGATCCAAAGTGATATTATTCTTGAAGCGTGGAAAGCTTTTAGAAAGGCTGGAATTCGTATTCCTTATCCTCCTCGAGAAATTCATTCAACAAATCCCCTTGAAACGTTAAAAAATATATCCGCAACACATCTTGAATGATCTTGTGGACCTCGATCATATAGAAGTTATAATCATTTAATAATAAAGTGTTTAAAATCTTGCTTTACACAAACTCCCCAAACTGATATATTACATATCATCAAATAAGGAGACCTGATGGAAACAAAAATTCAACGGACCTTCATCCGCCAAGAAGCCTACCTTAAACTCCGCAA
Organism: Chlamydiia bacterium; assembly: GCA_020440405.1. Taxonomy (GTDB): domain Bacteria; phylum Chlamydiota; class Chlamydiia; order Chlamydiales; family Simkaniaceae; genus Neptunichlamydia. The sequence goes on along the minus strand of JAGROF010000073.1, from coordinate 5,060 downwards.
CTGGATTTTGGACGGCACGCTTGCTCCTGGCGTCAAGCTCCGGGATAAAGAACTCGCTGTGCAATTAGGTGTGAGCAGAACCCCCATCCGAGAAGCCCTCCTCCGCCTGGAAGATGAAGGCTTGGTTCAAACCAAACCCAATCGCTCCACTCATGTGAGCAGCATCGATTTTCACAATGCTTTCCATCTTTACTCCATTGTGTGGACCCTTGAGCGCCTTGCTCTCACACAATCTTTTGGAGCGATCAAAGAGCAGCACATCCAGACAATGGAAGATGCCAACCAACGCTTTCTGCAACATATGAAAGCACGTAACCGCTTATCTGCACTGGAAGCTGACCATGACTTCCATTCGGCTTATGTTGAGCTTTCAGATAACCAAGAACTAAAAAAGATCATTTCAGAACTAAAAAATAAGCTGAAGCGACTAGATCTCTATTACTTTGACAAAATCAAAGATGCCACCCTCTCCTATGGGGAGCACCAGCAAATCATTGAGGCCTTTAAGCAAAAGGACCTTTCTCAAGCACTGGCTGCGGTGGAAAATAACTGGAGAAACAGCTTTTCTCGCTTCAATATTTAAGGAGTTAAAACCATGTTCACCAATAAACTTGTTGCCGTCATGAATGGAAAAGCCGAACCCGGAGTCGTCATGAATGCTTTAGCACACATGTGCATTGGCTTTGGGTCAGAAATCGGGAAAGAGCCTTTACGCCTCACAACATACGTTGACGCAGATGAAGATCAGCATCCTCACATTTCGGAAATGCCTTTTATTATCTTAAAGGCAAAAAATTCCAATAAATTGGGTGCACTTAGAGAAGCAGCGCGCGAAGCAGGCATCCAATGTGTCGACTTCACAGACACAATGACTATTGGAACCTACCAAGAACAAATCGAGCGAACCAAACAAACCAAAAGAGAAGACCTCACCTATTATGGGATCGTTTTATTTGGGGATTGGGATAAAGTCTCAGAGCTCACGAAAAAGTTCTCCTTATGGCGCTGAGTGCTTGAGAAAATCATAGGTTGCATTCTCTTCAAAACCAAGCTTTTTTGCGATAGCTACTGATGCTAGGTTATCTGCATCACAACTCCAGTAAGGCTCAATGCCTCTTTGATAGCAGCTGTCTAAAGCCACTACGCAAGCAATAGTTCCTAAGTTCTGTCCTCGATGGTTCTCATCTGTGATCACAGCGACTTCTCCTAGCCCTTGTGCCTCTAGAAGATACGATTCACTTACGACTTTTCCTTTTTCTAAGATGCAAAACCCCTTAGAATGAGCAAAAAATCGATCCACAGTGCCACAATACTTCTGAATAAACTCAGACCAGAGGCATTGCGGAAAAAGCTCTTTATCAAGACTGCTTATCTTATATTGAGGAGGAAGCTTTTTGATCCAAGACTTCATATCAATGGAATGACTCGGTCTGGTAAGCTGCAGCCTTTCTACAGGCTGAAAACCTTCGCCAATAAAAAAAGAACGGTAGCTCGATTTTAAAGGGCAAACCAACGTTACTCTTGGAAAACTCTTCAAAAGCTTTACACTCTCTGCCAAAATATTTTGGTTCAGATCTCCAGCAAGAAACGTGTATCCTGCATTATTGCACACAAGGGCCATTGAAGGGGCTTGTCTTTGATCTACAAAAATTTTTCCGGCACTTGTGCCTTCCAGGACCGAATGCAGCGTTGGTAAATTAATTGTTGCCCCTCTAAACAAGAGCTTAACAGTGGCATATTCTGAGGTATTTAAGGGCGTTAAAGTCATTTCTGAGCGATGCAGTGAAAGGTCCGCGCAGGGTTTTGGTTCATTGTTTTGAAGTCAAATTGCTCGAACCAATGGAGATCAAAGGGAACAAGGAGCTCGAGAATTTCTTGAGAGGTGTAGTGGCGCACCACTAACCCTTCATTCGTTCTGTATGTGCCCCAGTTCCCAAACTCTGCCATCCCTTGGGTATATTTTTTTTCGTAACTCGGATGACTGCATTGCAAAAAGTCTGTGATGTACAAGATGCCCCCTTGTTTTAAAACACGTAAAACCTCTTCGATCAGCTCCATTTTCTCATAGGGATCTGTCATACAGCAAAGAACAGTTGACATCACCATCCCATCGACTGATGCATCGGTGCAAGGAATCCTTCCCGATTGCTCTAAGGGGCGCAAGTCAAGGCTGGGATTTTCCTTTTTCCCCCGCGTAATCATCCCTTCTGCAAAGTCAAAGCCCACAAGATCCTCATACCCTGCAGCGCGCAAAAGGTTCATCATACGCCCATATCCACATCCATACTCCACAATGTGAGAGGAGAGCGGAAGAAGCTTTAGCAGTTTTTCTGCATACAGTGGGTCTTCAAAATCTTTTTCCACACCCACTTCATTCCAATAATCTTGTGCAAGCATCGTCATGCCTCCTTTCTCTGTAAGGGTAGGAAAAACTTTTAATTTTTTTCCAGGATCAATTACACTACTTCTGAATAGGAGAAAACAGATGCTACTAAGTAAAAGTGCACAAAATGTTCAAGAAGCTCTGAACCAAAAAGGGGTAGTAACAAAGGTTGTCGAACTCCCTGCTAGCACACGAACTGCGGATGAAGCAGCGCAAGCAATTGGCTGCATAGTCGCGCAGATCGTAAAATCTTTGATTTTTCAAACAAAAGAGACCCACCGCCCTATCCTTGTTTTGGCAAGTGGTGTGAACCGTGTGAATGAAAAGCTGATTGGGAAAGCGGTTGGAGAAAAAATCCGTAAGGCAGATGCAGACTTTACGCGCGAAGTTACAGGGTTTGCTATTGGAGGGATTCCTCCTATAGGGCATAAAACACCAATTGCAACCTATATTGATGAAGATCTTTTGCAACACCAAACGCTTTGGGCTGCAGCAGGCACACCTCATGCTGTTTTTAGCTTAGATTCTTCTTTACTGGTAGACCTAACACAAGGAACTGTGATTGCCATCAAGTCCTAAACTTTTTGATGCTCACTTCCATATCATCGATCCCGCCTTTCCGTTGCAGGAAAACCAAGGGTACTTGCCCGACCCATTTTTGATTGAAGAGTATTCTCAATGGAGAAAGTTATTGGGGATTAAAGGAGGAGCTCTTGTGTCGGGCTCTTTCCAAGGATTCGATACCTCTTACATGGAAAATGCTCTGCAGAAACTGGGGTCGGGATTTGTCGGTGTTATTCAAGCTCCTTTAACGATTGCGGACGAAGAGATTATGCGCCTCGATGCTTTAGGTGTCCGAGCCATCCGATTTAATATCAAGCGGGGACTGGAAACAAGCCTGAAGGATTTAGAAGCCTTAAGTCGCCGTGTGTATGATCTTGCTTCCTGGCATGTTGAACTGTATATCGACTCCACGGAGCTTTCTCCTTGGGTTCCCCTTCTTAAAACACTCCCTGCTACGTCTCTTGATCACCTGGGACTTTCTCAAGAGGGCTTACCGATACTACTCTCTCTTGTCTCTCAAGGTATCAAAGTGAAGGCGACAGGCTTTGGACGGGTGAACTTTGAGGTTCTTCCGGTTTTAAAACAGATCTATCAAGAAAACTCCGAAGCGCTTTTGTTTGGAACCGATTTGCCTTCCACCCGCGCCAAGCGTCCTTTTTCCCCCGAAGACCTCCAGCTGATTCAAGAAAACTTCTCAGAAGAGGCGATCGAAAGAATTCTCTGGAAAAATAGCGTGGCTTTTTACCGCCCGGTGTTTAACGCTTCCCAAAGCTTATAACAGGATAGCACGTGCAGGCGCTCCATCAGATCCAGAGATTTTCAAGGGAAGACAATAAAGCTGATACTTTCCGGAAGGCACCTCTGAAAGGTTGATCCCTTCTAAGATAATGACGTCAGCCTTCAAAAGGATCTGGTGTGTCTCGACCAGTGCCTGAAAGGGGGCAACGCTTAAATAATCCACTCCGATTAACTTAACTCCCCTCTTAACAAGGTAGTCTGCCCCATCTGCACTAATCGCCACATAATCCTCAATAAATGTTGTCGCCCCCTCCTCCCACTGCTTTGAGTTGCGTGTTTTAATGAGAAGACGCTGAGTGGAAGGAAAGCCTATCCCTTCTAAAACCTCTTTTGTAATGAGATCTACATCGAGGGCTTCCACAACAAGAGCCTCTCCCATTAAAATATTTAAAGGGAGTTTCTCTACTCCATACCCATTTTCCAGGAAATGGCAAGGCGCATCGACGTGGGTTCCAGTATAAGCGCTCATTTTTATTGCTGTGACACTGGCCATATCCCCCTTGCTGACCTCCATTAATTTCTTGAATTCTGCCCCTCGATCACCAGGCCAAGTGGGAATAGATTCTGACAGTGTCAGAGAGATGTCATATACCTTCATACTTATCATCGTAAAAAAAAAATTTGAATAACTTTACATATCTTTTAACACAGCAAAAATGGTATGCTTACATGCCTGTACAACGAAAAATTGGTTAAAAAAAAATGTCATTCGATCATTTGAATCTTCATCCTAAGATCCTTGAGGCAATTCATGCTGCAGGATATTCTACGCCCACAGATGTGCAACAAAAAGTAATCCCTCTTATTCAAGCAGGAGTTGATCTCCGCGCTTCTGCACAGACAGGAACTGGGAAAACAGCAGCATTCTTATTACCTGCGATTCACCACTTGGTTTCCTCCCCTTCAAAAGGAGGAAAAGGACCTCGGATTCTTATCCTTGTTCCAACACGTGAGCTCGCCATGCAAATCGAAACTCAAGCGCGTAAATACACTAAATATCTTCCCCATCTCAAAGCTGTTTCTGTTGTAGGTGGAGTCCCCTACCACAAGCAAGCCCCCAAACTCAAGCGCTCCTTGGATATTCTGATTGCCACTCCAGGAAGACTTATTGACTTCATTCACCAAAAGAAGATTGAATTCCCTCGAGTTGAAATGTTGATCCTCGACGAAGCAGACCGGATGCTTGATATGGGATTTGTGAAGCCAGTAGAAGCCATTGCAGCTCAAACTCCCACCAAAAGACAGAATCTTCTTTTTAGTGCCACCATGCCGGTCAAGATCAAGCAATTGGCCCAAAAGCTTCTGGTAGATCCTT
>JAGROF010000072.1 GCA_020440405.1 Chlamydiia bacterium | reverse complement strand
ATCCAGTATTAAAGGATTTATTTGATTTCTTCGGTTTTTGAGCAGATTTTTTCTTTTCATTTTGACCACATTGTCCATGAGACAAGGGGGCAAAATGAAAAGGAAAAAGATGCCAAAAAGCGTGGAATAAAAAAATATCTTTAATACTGGATAGGTTCGTGTAGAGATCAATCGATGAGGTGGCGGAGTTGTTTTTTTAGAGCCGTATGGCGGGTGAGGGTTTCGAGGGGAAGTTTGTAGCGGTAGGTCCAGTTGAAATCAGATTCAGTTCCGGGGATATTGATTTGTTCATCTTGGGGGTTATCCCAGGTCAGTTCAGGCATCAAGGCGAGGTATTCTTGCAAGAGATTGACATGGAAGAGACTGCCACAATGGTGGATATCCCGGAGAATCTCTTCGTGGTGTTTTAAGGAAAGTTGTTTTTGATAGGTCCATCCTTTGAAATGAGCAAAGTCCTCTGCTGCATCGGGGTGATTGCGCCACCAAAGGGGAAGGGGCTCCAGGTCATGGGTGGAAACAGAGGCAATACTACAGGGAGGATAGTCTTCAAAAGGAATGAAGGAGTGGTCGGTTTTCCAATTTCGGCAATAGCGGAAAATTTTGGTTCCTGGGATGCCAAGATCGTTCATGCTTGTGCGAACAAAAGGAGGGGGATCTCCAATATCTTCCCCAATAGGGAGCATTTCAGAAAAAGAGGCAAGGGTACTGAGAAGCTTTTCCCCTTGAGCTTTCATGAGTCCTAGATCTTGAGGAATAAAGTGTCCTTCTGAGGGCGTCTTTCCATGAGGAATTGCCCAAATGCGAAAAAAACCGAGGATATGGTCGACGCGGTATAAATGAAAATAGTTTGTGGCTATCTCAATCCGCTTTCGCCACCATTCGAAATGGTTTTCTTCCATAGCTTTCCAGTTATAGAGAGGAAATTTCCAGTTCTGTCCTGGAGGATCGAAGGGGTTGGGAGGGCTCCCTGCAGTCTTGGAGAGGTCAAAAAATTCTTGGTGGGCCCAGACGTCTGCACTATCGGGACTAATGAGGATAGGAATGTCCCCTTTTAAAAGAATGCCTTTTTTTTCGGCACGTGCTTTGACTGTTTTGAGTTGCTCGTGACAAAGAAATTGGACCATGAGGTGAAAAATGGCTTCTTCATCAAGGGGATGTTGTTTCAATTGATCAGCTCGAGGCCATTTTATCCATGCCTTACCATGATGCTTTTCTTGTAAGGACTTATAGAGAGCATAATCAATTAAATGGGGGCTTTTCTGAATAAAAGCAAGGTATTCGGGGTTTGCTTGAATGGTATCTTGATGTTTTGCAATGTACGTTTTTAGATAGGCAAGCTTGAGCTCTAAAACCTCGCGATAAGCGACCCGTTTTGTCTCATTGTATATGCGGAAAGGGTCTAAGTCGGTAGCATAGGGGAGGGCATGCAAGCTAAGGTAGATCGGATGAAGTGCTGTAGAAGATATTGCATTGTAGGGGCTTGGATCAAGAGCAGAGTCGTTGAGGGGCAAAAGCTGCAGGACATCCATTCCTATAGAGGAGAGCCAGTCAATGAGGGGCAAAAGATCGAGAAACTCTCCATTCCCACAACTTTTTTCCGTGCGCAAAGATAACAAAGGGACTTGAATGCCATGGTGGTGTCTCTTGCCCACATTTTGCCAGGCTTTTTCGGTAGCAGCACTCATGGTTTCATAAAAGGAGGGGGTTTAGCATCTGAACTATGGTATTTTGCAGGAGAGGAGCCTCCCTTCTCAATCGCTACGCGCCACTCATCGGCTTCTTCGATAAATTCTTCGAGCTTTTCCATCAGCTTTTCTCCCGAGAGCTTTTCTGCAGGGACAAATTGGTGGAGGATCAACATGCTTTTCTTTTCATAAAAAGCCAAAGAGCCAAAAGGATGATAGGTCGCATTGAACTTCAGGGCATCTTTAAGGACATTTTCACGGAAGCGTCCTGGAGGGATCTCGTGGATAAATGCCCAGACAATCAGGTTTTCCTCATGAGTATCCATTTGAAGTTGGATTTCGAGCTTATCATCCAGGAGAATGTTGCAGGCGTGGTTTTTGTCGATGTGCAAGGGGAGTTCAATAAGTTCGCCAAGGTCCCAGAGAATTTCTTGAAAACGATCCATGAGACTATTCTTCCTCGTCTTCCTCGTTGAGTTCGTCTTCTAGGTCGCTTAGAGTTTCCATCAAAGCCATAAGCAGTTCTTGACGGTGGCGTTCCGATTTGAAAAGTTTGGGAGAGATGTGGCGCATGGCATCACGGTATTGTGTGTAGATGACAATTTGCGCAGCAAGCTCTTCGGCGATTCCTAGAGCAAAAGACAACTTTAAGATCTTATCAGGAGTAGGGTACCGCTCTTGCAAGAGCTTCATCAAGAGACGAGCAAGGGCTTCAAAGTTGATCCGGCTAGGCATGGTGAGGTCGTACCTGTCGAATTGTCCTTTGATCAAATTCATCCGTCCAAAGAAAAAGCGGAAAACGCCTAAGATGGCTTGCATCGTTCGTGCTTCTCCAAAGAGGCGTTGCAGTTCTGCGCGGGAAATCGAAGGCCCTTTTGCTTTCATATCGGTTCCCAAGGAATGGAGAATGAAGTCGATAATGTTCTTCATGTCAGAGAACTTAAACTTTTGTGTGAGCTCTTCAAAAAGGCGGTGGGGAGAGCGGGGATTTCCGGTGACTTCTCGATAAAGATCCCGAAGAGCCGTGGGGCTTCCGAGCCCTTTCTCGGCAAAGGCGCGGGCCTGGACGCCGATGTTTCTCCCTGCCTGGATCTCTCGTCCAAACTGGGCATTGAAGTCTTCTTTGACCTTGATGTATTTTTGTTTAACTTCTTCTTTATTCTTAGAGACTTCAATGAGGAAGTCGATCGCTTCATCAGCAAGGGCTTTGTCGGTGTAAGTTTTTTGGAGCTTGCTTAAGATTTCGTCATGAGAATCATTGGGTTTCATCTCTTTAAAGAGATTGGTCAGCGTTTTCTTTTGGAGTTCGGGATTGCGTTGATAATAGTCTTCAGCAAGCTCTTCGACAGCAGAGGTTTCTCCAGATTCAGCCTCTTTTTGTTCTTCGGTTTTTTGAGATTTTGAGGATTCTGTGGGAGGCTGGCTCTTATTCTTAAGCGTCTCGAACTTCTTTTTCATGGCCAGCGGGTTGAAGATCATCATCTCCCCGGCTTCTTGAATATCCTCCTGACTCCCCACTTGGCGCGCTTCCCTACGAGCGAGTTTTTGGGTTTGCTCAGCCTTCTTAGCTTGTTGAATGCTAGCATCATTGGATAGTCCTGAGACTTCGTGGACTCGTTCGTCAGCCATATTTTACCCTTTCCCCTGATTGTATCATGAGAGTTGGATTCTGCCTAGGGGTTGAATCCGGACCTCAGGAACAATTTCTTGGTAGGAGACGACAGGAAGGTCGGGGAAATCTCCTTCGATCAGCTTGCGTGTAAACCGGCGTACATCGATAGCTGTTAGAAGGACAGGAGGTTGTCCTCCTGGAGGTGTGGGAACGATCACTCCACGCATTGCATGCAGGATCAGCTGGACAGAGTCAGGATCCAATGCAAGATACGATCCGGCAGAGGTTTGTTTGATCGCACCACGGATCATATCTTCGATTTCAGGATCGAGAAGATACACAGAGAGAACGGTTTGTCCCAAAGAGTACTTGTAGCTGATGTACCGTTTGAGGGAGGAGCGAACATACTCGGTGAGAAGAACCGTATCTTTTTCTGTTTGAGCCCATTCGCTTAAGGACTCCAAGATCGTACGGAGGTCTTTGATAGAAACCTGTTCTTGAACAAGGCGTCTGAAGATCTCTGTCAGTTTTTGAAGAGGAACTAAACGGGTAACCTCTTTGACCAAATCGGGGAACGACTTTTCCAAGAATTCCAAAATGGCGCGGACTTCTTGAATCCCGATAAAGTCTGCCGCATGGCCTTTGTAGAATTGCGAAAGGTGCAAGATCATGACATCAAGAGGTTTCCAGTATTTAATTCCTGCTTTTTTCAAGACTTCTACATAACGGTTTTCCACCCATAGAGCGGCTTGTCCAATCGCATTCTTTGATTGAGTGAAAGGGAGGTTGTAACGGCGGAGGGTTTCTTCGGTTTCATTAGTAAGAACAGAGCCTTCCATGATCCGTCCACGGACAATGGGGACCTCATTGAGAGAGATCGAGTATTCACTCGGCTCGAGGATGGGCGACTCGGTGCGCACATGGACACCGGGAAAGCGGACCCCTAGATCTTGATAGAGGGCATGACGCATCTTAGGAATCATCTCATCTACGAAAGTGGTTCCTCCTTTCTCCTTACGGATGATTCCAGACAAGGCTTTTCCTGTTTCTAAAATCACAGGGAGAGTGAGAGCATAGTCATCGAGGCCGCCACTTACAACTGTATGTCCTTCTACGTCGGTTTCCACACTTGCGGGTCCTACAGTACCTGACGCGGCTTTGGCGGCGCGTTTCTTTTCTTTGAAGTGGTTTTTAAGTCCCACTCCTGCAAAGAGCGCCGTGAGAAGTAAGAAGATCCATGTTGGAAAGCCTTGAAGCCAGGACATTCCAAATGTCACACAGGCTGCCAGCATGAGCCCTTTGGAATGGGAGAAGATTTGAGAGGAGATATCCTTCCCCAAGTTGGTATTTTTTTTCTCGCTTGAAACACGTGTAGTGACGACACCCGCTGTGAGGGAAATCATCAAAGAGGGGATTTGCGTGACAAGACCTTCCCCAATGGAAAGGAGGGTATAAATTTTAGCCGATTGCATTGCAGACATATTATGAATCAACATCCCGATGACCAGTCCTCCAACGATGTTGATGACAGCAATGACAATCCCTGCAATGACGTCTCCTTTAACGAATTTCATGGCACCATCCATGGCACCATAAAGCTGGCTTTCCTTTTGCAACGCAAGTCGAAGTTCTCGTGCTTGATTAGAATCAATGGTTCCACTGCGCAAATCTGCGTCGATACTCATCTGTTTTCCGGGCATCGCATCCAAGGTAAAGCGGGCTGCAACTTCAGCGACACGTTCCGCACCCTTTGTGACAACAATGAACTGGACAATGGTGATGATCAAGAAGATGACCCCCCCGACAATAAAGTTTCCCCCGACCACAAAGTTTCCAAAGGCAAAGATGATATGTCCCGCATCGGCATGAAGAAGAATTTGACGGGTCGCAGCGATTTCAATTCCCAATCGGAAAAGCGTTGTAACAAGAAGAATCGAAGGGAAAATGGAGAGGTGAACAGCTTTTTGGATATAGAGGGCAACCATGAGCAGACAGATCGCAGCACTCATATTGATTGCAATCATAATGTCAATCACAGTGGGAGGAACGGGAATGATGATCATCCCGATAATTATAATAATGAATGCAGCTAAGATGACATCACTGGACTTGTTGATCAGTCCTAGAAACTTGGTACTTCCAAAAAGCCTTGAAAATTTAGCCATTTATTATCTTATCCTATTTGAAGAGGTCGACGTTGTATTCAGGTTCAGCGGTTGCTTCGATCGTATCAAGCCATTTCAACACTTCAGCAATCGCTTCATAAGTCTCTTCTGGTATATAATGTCCCATTTTTCCTTTATTGTATAGTAGTTGGGCTAAAGGAACATTTCTCATAATTGGGACATTATTTTCAAGAGCCACTTTCACAATGCTTTCTGCTGTCACTCCTTTCCCCATGACGAGAATTTTGGGAGCAGGGTCTTCGTCAGGATCATAGGCTAAAGCCACAGCGATATGCGTCGGGTTTGTGACAACAGCACGGGCTTTTCTTGCAGCAGAGGGGGGATCTTGGTAAGCGATTTCTTGTTGCGTTTGGCGACGTTTCCCTTTAATTTCCGGGTTTCCTTCCGTATCTTTATGTTCTTGTTTGACCTCAAACTTTTCCATTTTCAT
>JAGROF010000071.1 GCA_020440405.1 Chlamydiia bacterium | reverse complement strand
ACCGAGAGCACAGAGGGCACAGAGAAAAAGGAAAAAAACTCTCTGTGTCCTCTCTGCTCTCTGTGGTTTAAAAAATATTTAAGTTTGAAGTTGTTTGGGTATAAGAGATAGAATTATTCTGAACCACAGCTCCGGCTTATAGAAGAGCCCCGAACGTCTCTTTAAGGACATTTTCAATCGCTTCGGCTGTTTCAAGACGGAGTAGTTCTTGAGTCACCTGTTCCACTTCTGGCACTGTTAGGTGAGTGATCATTTTTCGCAAGCGGGGGATAAATCGAGACGCACAGGAAAGCTTACGCACACCGAGTCCAATGAGAAGAGGAGCCAAGAGAGGATCTGATGCGATTTCTCCGCAAAGGCTTACGGGGATATTTTCTTTTATCCCTTCTTCAATGACTTTTTGGATCATCCGCAGGATACTGGGGTGAGCACGCTTATAAAAGGGATACACTTCTTGCGTGGCGCGATCCGCTGCCAATGTGTACTGAATCAAATCATTCGTTCCAATTGAAAGGAAATCACACTCCCGCGCAATATGATCACAGACCATCACGGCAGAGGGCACTTCAATCATGCACCCAATGGGAATTTCATCAGCGATTTCATGTCCTTCAGAACGGAGTTCAAGAGCTGCTTCTTGAATCAGTTCCTTCGCCTGCAGGAGTTCTGTCACATCTGAAATCATTGGGAGAAGAATGCGCAGATCTCCATCAGGACTCACACGCAGAAGAGCACGCAGTTGATGGACAAAAATCTCTCGGTTGCGTAGGAGAAAGCGGATCCCTCGACATCCTAGAGCAGGATTGGGTTCTGGCTCATACTGATTCACATTCCCTTTATCACCTCCGACATCAAAGGTACGAAAAATCACGGGCATCCCCCGCGCCTTATTCATCACCTTTTGATAGAGGATAAACTGATCTTCCTCTGCAAAATTTTGCAGCTCTTTTCCAAAGAATAAAAACTCGGAGCGGAAAAGGCCGATCCCCTCTGCATTATAAGGAATAAGAAGGTCGAGATCTGAGAGATTTTCAATGTTAGCAAGAAGGTCGATCTTTACCCCATCTTGGGTCGCTGTCCCTTCTGTTCCTTCATCGATTGTCGCCTGTTTCTGCTTGAGATCTTCTTCTTGTTCTTTTTCGTACTTTTCAAGGGTTGCATCACTTGGGTTGACAATCACAATCCCTGTTTTTCCATCGATGATGACAGGCAATCCCTTGTGAGAGTAAAGGGTGTCGATTGAGATATTGGCAACATAAGGAATCCCTTTTGAGCGAGCAATTAATGCAGCGTGAGAGGTGATCCCTCCGATCTCTGTAATAAAGCCTCTGACCTGTCTTTTAGACGCTTCTGCAGTACTTGAAGGAACCAGTTCTTTTGTAAAAATAATGGATTTCTCGGGAATCTCTTCTGTTTTCAATGTTTTTCGCGGATGGAGATTCCGAAGGATGCGTTGCGAGAGGTCTTTGACATCGAGAAGACGTTGCTTAAAAAAGCTGTCTTTGACCTTCGAAAACTCTTTTTCATAGTCATTCATCACCGAACGGAAAACTGTTTCGGTGTTTTTCATCCGTTGTCGAATCTTTTTTTCCATGAACGTTGTCATGAAAGGATCTTCAAGCATCTGGATATGGGTATCGATAATCGAAACCGCCTCTGTGGATCCTTCTTTTGCTAAAAAACGTTGCAGGTCATGCAGATCTTCACGGCTAGAATGGACAGCACGGCGATACCTAGAAATTTCTTTTTCGACTTCTGCTGTTGGAATCGAAAACTCCGGAACAATTTCTTCTTGAAAGGCTTCGAGGAAAAAGAGGTTTCCAATGGCGATCCCTCCACTGATCGGAGCTCCATTTAAAATCAATTCCTCAAGTAAGTCGGCCATTATCCATCTTCCCCAAATTTTTGATGAAAAGCGGAAAGGATGTCTTTAAGAGTAGCAGAAGCATCTCTTCCTTCAACCTCGATTTTGAGCTGGGCATTTTTCGGCGCTGCTAGGATCATGATACTCATAATGCTACGAGCATTGACCGATTGCCCCTTATAAGTCAATGTAACTTTTGCTTTTCTCTTCTGCAAAATTCTTGCAATCTGAGTCGCAGGGCGGACATGAAGCCCTAGCTTGTTCTTCACTTTAACGTTTGCTTCAACCTTCTCTTCCAACTTCTTTCTTTCTCGCTATTTCTTCCAAAAGTTTTTGATTAAATTCTTTCGCAGAGTGATATCCCATCATCTTCAAGCGGTGATTGAGGATTGTTGTCTCAATTAAGAGAACAATGTCTCTCCCCGGTTTCACAGGATGGAGATAGAGAGGAACACGGGTACCTAAAAATTCTGTAAAGCGTTCTTCTAGCCCAACTCGGTCGTAATAATGGGTTTCATCCCAGTCTTCTAAATGAATGACAAGGTCCACAGGAACTTCCTTCCGCACCGAAACCGCGCCAAATAGATGAGCCACATTGACGATTCCAATGCCGCGAAGCTCCAAAAGATGTTTATTCAATTCAGGACCAGATCCTATGAGTCCCTGTTCCTCTTTGCCCCTGAGGAGAACCACATCATCTGAGATCAACCGATGCCCTCTTTCAATGAGTCCTAAGGCAGCTTCACTCTTTCCTACTGAAGAGTCTCCTTGGATCAACACCCCAATCCCATAAGCCTCAACCAATGTTCCATGCACGCTTATACTTGGCGCAAAAGTCTCTGCAAGAATAACGGTGAGCTTTGAGATGAGATTCATGGATTTCAAAGGCGAACGAAAGAGTGGAACCCCCACCTTTTGACACTGCTTCACAAGCTCTTTGGGGGGCGTAAGCCCTCTTGAGACAATGACCAGAGGATTGCCATCTGTTACGACCCCTTCTAAGCGCTGAAGGCGCACCTTGGGACTGAGCTCTTTTAAGTAAGCAAGCTCCATCTTCCCAAAGATCAAGATGCGATTTCCTTTCTTCCCCATTGCATACCCTGCAAGGGAAAGCCCAGGACGCTGAACATGGGAACCTTTGATCAAGCGGTCCATCCCTCCCTGAGCCTTCGTCGCACTGAGCTCAAGCATCTCCCCGTATTGATCCCAAAGGTTTTCGACTTTAAACTTCAAAAGTCCTCCATATAAAACATCAACCACTCGATAAACGTCGGAAAGGCCAAATCATCTCGCCCTCGATCCTTGATCCGATAATCAGAAATTCTCCCTTCACTTAAGGAACACAGGACATTTCCAACGCCTCCATCGGGGTACCAATCTTGATAGAAGCATTGATACACATCTAAACCGAAAGAGCGATAAAAGGGAAGAAGAGATCCTGTTGTCAGAGTCTGATTTCCCATCTTAAGTCCTTGATTCAAATCTCTAAATCGCTGGCCTTCTTCAACCAACACACCCGAAGAAAAAATCCCCGTGTCTCCTTTCTTAAAAAACCCATTGTGGATCCGGAAAAACTGCTTGAAGTCCTGAGGGACAGGGAAATCCACTTGATTGACCATAGCCCCCACCTCTTGATCTGTGAGCGGAGGGCCTCCTAAAAAAAATGTCCTTCCCTTCTTGAGACCATAGACCAAAAAGACTCCCCCCTTTGACACCACAATTTCGGTCTCCTCCACCGTCGCAAAAAACCGATCGACAAAGGCATATAGTTGAGGGGAATAAGTCAGTGCATTGATCCAATAGTCTCTTAAAAATTCCTGCCTAACACCGGAATCTAAACGGCTGAGCTCAAACCATCCCTTGGGCAGCCGAGGAAACGTTTTCTGAGCTTTCTCCCAAGAAAGTTTCGGCACTTTACTTAAAAACGTTGCCTCTTCCTTTTCAAAGTACTTAACGATCTCCTCTTGCATAATCTCTCATTTGAACCTATCTCATGCTAAAGAGGTGTTTTATTCCAACCTCTTTAGCATGAGATAGGTTCTTGGGTTCAAACGAAAGAGTTTAAAAAGGATTTATACTTTTTTGCAATCCTGTTATACTATTAAATCAAGGGGGAGTGATATGATCTATACTCGCGTTGTCGTCATTGGAGGAGGTTTCGGAGGGCTGAACTGTGTGAAAACACTCAGCCGAGCAAATCTCGACGTCCTTTTAATCGATAAAAAAAACCATCACCTTTTCCAACCTCTTTTATATCAGGTGGCAACGGCTGCCCTTTCTCCTGCAGATATTGCCACACCACTTCGAGAAGTCCTTGCCTCTCAAAATAATGCAACGGTTTTAATGGGAACCGTTGAATCGATCGAAGAAGAAAAACGGGAACTTTTACTCGCTAATGGAGATCATATTCCTTACGATTACCTTGTGATCGCCACAGGAGCTCGCCATTCCTATTTTGGAAACGATCAATGGGAGCCCTTAGCTCCCGGACTGAAAACGGTGACAGACGCTTTAAAAATCCGTGAGCGTGTCTTGATTTCCTTTGAAAAAGCAGAACGGATGGATAGCATCCATGAAGCTGAAAAGTATCTCAACTTTGTCATCATTGGAGCCGGACCTACAGGCGTCGAGATGGCAGGTGCCATTGCAGAGATTGCGCATAAGACCATGTTCCGCAACTTCCGACGGATTAATCCTGAAAAATCCAAGATCTACCTTGTGGAAGGAGCGCCGCGTGTCCTCCCTCCCTTCCCCCAAAAGCTTTCTGAACGAGCCTGTAAAGACCTCGAGAAAATGGGTGTTCGCGTCCTGACGGAAAAAATGGTGACCAACGTGACAGAAGAAGGGGTACAAGTCGGAGAAGATTTTATCGAAGCGCGCAATATCATCTGGGCTGCAGGAAACGTCGCCTCTCCCCTTCTAAAAACTTTAGATATTCCCTTAGACCGCCAAGGGCGCGCCGTTGTTGAGCCAGACCTTTCCGTCCCTGATAATCCTGAGATCTTTGTCATCGGGGATGCCGCTTGCACCATGGGAAAAGATGGAAAACCTCTTCCTGCTGTGGCCCCGACAGCGATTCAACAAGGACGGTATGTTGGAAAGCTTATCCGCCGCCAAGTTCCTAAAGACAAACGACGCCCCTTCAAGTACTTCGACAAAGGGGGACTTGCGACCATTGGAAAGAATAAAGCCGTCGGCTACTTTAAAGGAGTTCATCTCAAAGGACTCATGGCATGGCTGGCTTGGGGATTCATCCATATCTTTTACCTTGTAAGTTATCGCAGTCAATTCGCTGTTATGTTAGATTGGGTTTTTCACTACATGACAGGAGTCCGCGGCGCTAGGCTGATCCATAAGTCTATCGACGATGAAATCACAAGGAAGACAAAGTGAAAGAAGAGACTTACAATTTCTGGTCTAAACTATCTCCCACTCTAGATCACATGACACTTAGAACGAATACTAAGCAGTTCGACCAACAAGAGCAAAAAGAAATCATGAGCTACCTTCCTGATCTTTCTGGACACCATGTTCTTGAACTCGCTTCAGGAATCGGACGTTTTACAGGACATTTAGCCCATCAAGCTTCCCATGTGACCTCAGTAGACTTTGCCCCTCAATTGATTGAAACCAATAGAATGACCCACAAACACCACACGAACATCACCTATAAAGTGGCCGATGTGATGGACCTTTCCTTTGAAAGCGCCTCTTTTGACACCGTTTTTATCAATTGGCTCTTTATCTATCTCTCCGACCAAAACACTCAACTTCTTTTCGAAAGAATTCACAACTGGCTGAAGCCCGGAGGGACTTTTTTCTTTAGAGAATCTACCCATGCAACTGGACGCTCTAACTTTGGAAAATATACTGCCATTTACCGCCGAATCGAAGAATACATCGACTTAATCTCTAAATATTTTACCCTGAAAAACCATGACATTGTCCTCACCTATTTCCTCCAATGCAAATTAACCAATCAACACTACTGGCTCTGCCAAAAAGATTAGGGCCTGCTTTTCTCACTTCTCTCTTTTTTCTTACTTTTGTGATCCTTGCATTTTGGAGTGGGCTCCTGCCCCGTCCCTTAAAAGCAGAGGGCCGTTTTAAAATTCACGAAGTGAGAAAAAACGTCTCTCCTATCCAAACCACTTTTGTCTATCAAGGAACACTCGAAGGGCTCCCCTGCTCCATCTATCTTCCTCTCAAGCAAAACCGCCCCTTAGCAAATACAGACTATTTTTTTTCCAAAGGAACCCTTCGTAAACGCTCCACAGGACAATACATCTTTAAACCTCAATGCACTTGGGAGCCGATCAAAAATTCCTGGAGTCTTGCCGAATGGCGCTTCCAAACCAAAGAAATCGTCAAGCGCCATCTCTATAAACGGTTTAAAAATCCCAAAGTTGCTTCCCTTCTCTCTGGGCTCGCCACAGGCCATTTTGAAAACCCTCTTCTTTCCTATCAGTTTGGCGCCGTTGGACTCGCCCACCTCTTAGCGATCTCAGGCTTTCACTTTGCCCTTCTTTCCTTCTTCCTAGCGTCTCTTTTTAAGCGCTTTCTTCCTGAAAAGATTTTGGCTCTGACACTCATCCTTCTATTGGGAACCTATTTTTTCTACATGGGAGGAGGACCCTCCATCAGCCGCGCCTGGATCGGCGTCCTTTTGTATCTTATCGGCACCCTGTTTGGTTACCGCACGACTCCCCTGAATGCCCTTGGTGTTGCCCTCCTCTTTGCCCTCACCGACCCTTTTGTCATCACAAAAGTGGGATTCCAGCTCAGCTTCGCCGCCACCTTAGGCATCATTCTTTTCTACCGCCCCTTCGAAGAAAAACTCACCGCTTTCCTTCCAAAACGTCCTTACCTTGTTCTTTTGGAAATGCATTTAAAAGATCAGATTGGCTATTTGCTCTGCAGTTACCTGCGCAAAGGGCTAGCCCTCCAAGGAAGTGTCCTTGTCTTTACCCTACCTCTGATTGTGTTTCACTTTCAGACTTTCCCCCTCATTTCCCTCTTCTATAACCTTTTCGTCCCTGTCCTCTTTGCCCTACTTCTCGCCCTCTTTCTCCTGCACCTCGACTTCCTTACCACGCCCCTCGCCTCTTTCCTCATCACTCTCGTGGAAGGCACACCGCGGCGCCTCCTCTTTCAAGTCGACACCATGCAACTCTGCATCATCCTAGGAACAATCTTACCTTTCGTATATGGGAGAGTACTTCGACATAAAAAGTACATAAGCGCCCAACGTTCCAGCTCCAGAAAGTATTTGCGCCTTGTAGTTAAACTTAAACGCCTTGTCTCCTACTTTCCACTCAATTGCCTTCGCAACAAGTAACGCCATGGCAGTGTTTATTATGGCTGAACAAATCCACTGCTTTTCTGCATCATGAGACACTTCCTTATAAGCAAACTTATGATAGATCCTATTAAAGAGGAGCATCGCAAAACCGTGAATGAGATAAGGAGTCGTTTTTAAAGAGGCATTCCGAGATTTTTGCAAGACCGCCTTACCGATCAAATAGACTGAAACAATGGCCATTCCTACTAGAAACTGTCGGTTTGGATTGTTTTGATTGATCCGCACATTCATTCCAAGCATAAGACTGCCGCTTAAAGCAAGCGCCCAGTCTCCTGTCCAATCCTTCCAGGTTTTTCCCATAAGGGTTGCCGCTGTCAATGCAAGTCCAAGGCTTCCAATCACCTGAAGCGGAATACTATAATCTTTAATTTTTTGACTTTTTCCCTCTCCATAGGATAAGAGGGAGGCTAAAAATTTAGAGCTTGCTTGCCCAATAATTGCCCCTTCAAGATCAGCCTCAGGGCTCATCAGGCTCTCTTGATAGACGTTAGACGCTATATTGTTAGACCAACTAAATATTTGAAAACAAAATGTTCTCTCAGCAGTTTTCATACTAAACCTCCCTATTTTTCGTTAGAGATGATATCCAAAACCTTCTTTAATTGGTAGTAAAATATTTTCTTTAATTAATCCGGATGATTGACCAAAATCCCTCTATCGGTAAGAATGTTTAGCTCACGCTAATGGCGGTCGTAGCTCAGTTGGTAGAGCACTTGATTGTGGTTCAAGACGTCGCGGGTTCAAGTCCCGTCGATCGCCCTTTTTCGAAAAGGTGTTGAGGAACCCGGCGAAATTTAGGAGAGGCTGCGGCTTTGTGGAATGACCGCTTGCTCCTCGACAATAGCCACAAGGGCTATTGCGCTTCGTCGCAACCGATCATTTCACTTTGCCTCTCTCTCTCCAAATTCCCCCAGGTTCCTCAACACCTTTTCATTTCGCATCATTCCACCATCTGTGGGAATAGCGTCTTGGATAATGCGTATTGTTTTTTCTTTTCTATTGGAAAAAGTTTTGCTAAGCTAAGGGCATGGAGAAAAAGAAACAAACACATCCAGAGATTAAAGGCTTACTCACGCTTGTCGGAAGTGTGCTGTTAGCGCTGTGTTTATTGAGTTTTGTGCATGGCGCAGCGGCAAGTAACTGGCTCGGTGTGGTCGGCTATAGTATTGCACTGGGGCTGATGTGGACGCTAGGGCTCTCATCTTATTTGGTTGTAGGCTATGTCGGCTGGATTGGATGGAAAATGCTGATGGGCGGCGCTCCGCAGTTTTTACGGATGAAGACGGTGTATTTTGCTTTGGGGACTCTTTGTCTTTCGATGCTTTTGAATTTATTGGCAGAAAGTGGAGGGCTTTCGAATGGATTCATTCAAGAGCGCCTCTATTCTGAAGTCTATTTGAGCCATTATCCGTTTGCTCACAAGGTGGTCCGTTTCAATTTAGGTGGCGTTCCTCTCTACTACCTTTTGCGCGATCTCCCAACGTTTAACTTGCAGCACCTTTTAAGTAATATTGGCGTTTGGATTACCTTTTCCCTAACGGGAATCATGTCCCTCATCTTATTTACGAATACCCGTGTGATCCCCTTGACCAAGCGCATCTGGGAACTTTTGAAAGAGGTGGGAGCGTTTTTAAAAAAAGTAGGGGCTGACTTTAAACCGCAGCAAGTGAAGCGGGAAAAAGTGATTGCTTCGGCTCCTCATCCTGTTCAATCGTTTGAGCCTCCAATGGAAGAAGAAGATGATGATGAACGTTCTGACCTCAAGATTTCAACGCACTTGGAAAAGCAGCCGACACCGGGACGGGTGAAGAAAAACATGGACACCAAGACCTATGTCGGAGCCTTTAAAAGGTTTCGCTTACCTCCTCTCAATTTGCTGACCGACGCCAAAAAAGTCGACAAGCCGACCCTCAAAAAGGACTTGGAGAAACAGGCAAAGATTTTGGAGGAAACGCTTCTCAGCTTTGGGGTCGAAGGAAAAGTCGGAGAGATCAATTGCGGTCCGACGATCACGTCGTTTGAGGTCCACCCTCCTGTGGGAGTCAAGGTTCAAAAAATCAAAGTCCTGGAAAACGACATTGCACTTAACCTGCAGGCAAAATCCATCCGCATCATCGCTCCGATCCCTGGAAAAGCCGCCGTTGGCGTTGAAGTTCCCTCTCTCTATCCTCAGGAAGTCGGGTTTAAGGAGATGCTCAGCGAGTATCAAAAGGGACATAAAAAACTACATATTCCGATCATGATGGGGCAGACAGTAACAGGAGAGCATGTGATGTCTGATCTGACGAAGATGCCCCACTGCATCATTGCCGGAGCAACGGGATCGGGAAAATCGGTTTGTATTAACAGCATTGTGATGTCGGTTTTGATGACAGCGCGCCCTGATGAAGTGCGCCTCCTTCTTGTCGACCCGAAAAAAGTTGAGCTCAGCTCCTATACAAACCTTCCGCATATGATTGCCCCCGTGATTACCGAGGCTCATGGTGCCTATGCGGCGCTGAATTGGCTGGTGAAGGAAATGGGATACCGGTATGAAATGCTCAAGCGTCTCAAACTCCGCAATATTCATGCCTTTAACCATCGAAAGGTCAACCCCGAACGGGAAGCGGAACTGGAGATGGACATCCCTCGTAAAATGCCGTATATCGTCGCCATTATCGATGAATTTGCGGACCTGATGATGGCTTCAAGCTCTGATTTAGAAACACCGATTGCGCGGATTGCCCAAATGGCGCGCGCTGTCGGGATTCACCTCATTCTTGCCACGCAACGCCCTTCACGCGAAGTGATTACAGGACTCATCAAAGCTAATTTCCCAAGTCGCATCTCCTTTAAAGTGGCGAGTCGCGTCAATAGCCAGATCATCCTCGATGAAAATGGCGCAGAAAGCCTCTTGGGAAATGGAGATCTTCTTTTCCTTCCTCCTGGCTCTCATGTCTTGACGCGTGCTCAGGGGGTTTTTGTACGGGATGAAGATATCAACCGCGTCATTGATCACATCGAGCAGCAGGCTGGGCCCCAATACCTCATCAGATCGTTTGACCAAATGGCAGAAACAGAGCTAATGGCAGAAGGAGCTGGAGAAGGGAAGGATGATCTGTATGCTCAAGCTTATCAGATCATTACGGAGACTGGAACGGCTTCTACAACCTTCCTCCAGCGCAAGCTGAAAATTGGTTACGCCCGCGCCGCCTCTCTCATGGACGAGCTCGAATCCAATGGAGTCATTGGTTCCCAAGATGGCAGTCGCCGTCGGGTTCTCCTGAAAAAAGACTAGCTGTAAATTTTTCTAATAGTAAGATACAAGTATGGACAGAAAGGAGAAGATTCTCATTGCTGACCCTTCGACAGCACTGATTGATTCTGTTTTAACAGCAAAAGAGGGAAAGAGTTACGAATTTGCAACCGCAAAAACGGGTCCGTCTGCTCTCAAGAAAATCCAAGAATTTGAGCCTGATCTTCTCATTGTCGACCTGATGATGCCCCACATTCATGCGCTAGAGATCATGAAAACAATCAAATCGAATAGCCGTTTTAAAGGGATGGGAATCATCGTCACCTCCTACCATGTGATGGTGCAGAATTATCATGCTGTGATCGATGAAGGGGCTGATTATTTTCTTGTAAAACCCTTTGAAATTCCCCAGCTTTTTCAGCTGATTGAAGCCTATTTCAAGGGAGAACTGAAACCAGCTCCCTTTTCTTTGAAGAGTGGTGCAGAAATTATCCAAACCCATTGTTATCACCCCATTCCCTCGACTCTGACTTCTTATCTCCGCTTCTGGGGCACGCGGGGTTCCAACCCTGTGGCAGGAGCAGAATATGTCCGTTATGGAGGAAATACTTCCTGTTTAGAGGTGCGCCATGGAGAAGATCTCATCATCATCGATGCCGGAACAGGGATCCGTCAATTGGGAGACCTTATTGATCTCGAGGATAATCAAACAATTCATCTCTTTATCTCCCATACGCATTGGGATCACATCACTGGATTTCCCTTCTTTAGCCCTCTCTATAAAAAAACCTGTGATGTCGTGGTGTGGGCTCCTGTAGGTTTTGAGAAAAGCACAAAAGAGCTCTTTACAAGCATGCTGGCTTATGCCTACTTTCCTGTGCGACTCGATGAGATGAAAGCTAAGGTTACCTTTAAGGAATTGCGCGATGACCGTCCTGTATCCATTGGAGATCTGGTCATCGACTGCCATTTTACCAATCACCCCGGACCAACTGTTGGGTTTAAAATTAAAGCCCCCGGTAAAACCGTCGGATATATTACCGATAACGAAGTCCTTTTAGGCTACCATGGCCATCCTAATGAAATCCATCGGAAGCATCCCTTACTAGAACCCCACTTAGGGCTCATTGACTTTTTAAAGGACTGCGACCTTTTGATCCATGAAGCCCAGTATTTTCCCGAAGAATACTACCGGAAAACAGGGTGGGGACATTCGTCGATTCCCAATGCCACGGTTTTACTCAAGTATTCAGGTGTCAATGAATGGCTCGTCACCCACCATGATCCCAACCATAAAGACTCTGATCTTCAAGTGAAGCTCCAGCTTCACAACGATATCATCCAAGAATGCGGCCTCAATATCAAAGTCGATATCGCCTACGACGGCCTCATGATTCCTCTATGATCTAGCTATAAACCACAGAGAACACGGAGATCTCAGAGAAAAGAAAAAAAATATCTCTGCGTCCTCTGTGCTCTCGGTGGTTCAAAAATATTTAAACGACTTTGACTATATAATATTCGCTAACCAACAATGTGGTTAAACTCATCTCCAATCTCAATGAGTTATTCTTGACAGATGATATAACTTACCCGATCTTGATGAGCAATCGAGAGAGAAAGGTCTCGTTTGACCCGCTCTTTGACCCGCTTGATGGCTAGCTCAGGGTTGTTGCATTCGCTAGAAAGGTGCGCTAAATAGACATGTTTGAGTCCTGCATGATCAATCTCTTGAACCAGTTCTGCGCAGGCATCGTTGGAAAGATGTCCTTGCCTTCCCAGGACCCGTTGCTTATAAATCATAGGGCGGTTACAAGCATAAACCATCGATGGTTCGTGGTTTGCTTCGATGTAAAGATAATCGCAGTCTAAAAGGTGGGCTTTAACAAGGGTTGTGACAAACCCTAAGTCCGCACACACCCCAAGCTTAATGTTTCCCATCCGGAAGGTAAAAGCCACAGGATCGAGTGTGTCATGCTGGACACTAAAAGGGTGAATCTCTATCCCTCCATATTCAAAAGACTCCCCTGTCGAAAAGATCTTAAACCGGGGACGACTCTGCATTTCACTCATTGCCGCCTTAGCGGTTTCACTATTTGCAAAGATCGGAACACCAAGTGTATTCGCTGCTTTTTCCAGTCCCCGAATGTGATCTCCATGCTCATGCGTTACTAAAATTGCATCAATCTCTCCGATGTCGACATCAATTTCTCCGAGCTTTTCAGAAAGCGCTTTAAAACTAATCCCTGCATCGATCAGAAGCTGCGTTCTTCCAAAACAGACATAAAGTGCGTTCCCTTTAGAACCTGAAGCGAGTGGACAAAACTTAAACATCTACTGATCCTATTTCGAAATTTGGGAGTTGGCTTTAGGAAACTCCCAAATTTTGAAAGACGATCGGTACGGAAAATCATTTAACATGAAAATGGAATTCTTTCTACAAAAATATCAACCTCTTAGCAACTCATAGTTAAATTAATGTTGACACTTTTAATTAGGAATAATTATACACAAAAACTAACGAGGATTTTTATGAACCTATCCCGGCAATCAATTGATCGGGATTTTTATGGATTTTCCAGCAGATTTCTGCTCTTCATTTGAGGTCATTGTCCAAAAGACAAAGCCGAAAAATGAAGAGTAAAAATCTGCCGAAAAGGCGAGAAATACCGAAAATTAATTGTCGGGATAGGTTCATGAATCGACGAGAGTTACTAACAGAGATTGACGCGACACTCGATCGGCTGATCGAAAATGCTGCAGCACTGCAAGATGTGCCTTCAGATTCTCACCTTGCAGAGGCTCTCCAAAAAACCCAAGAGAGTTTGCTTGCACATTTGCTGCACCTCGATACCTTTCTCGATCAATCCCCTCAATCATGCCAAGATAAACGCGCCCTTTTGTCTGCACTTTCCCGTGCTCCCACAGCCCGCCGCAAACTTTCTCAAAAACTTTCTCATTGAATTTTTTTTTAAAGCCATTTAATCTTTAATCCATGGTTGAAATTTCAGGAATTACCGAGTCACTTTCAGGAGAACATCGCCTCTTTCCAGAGGAGATGGATGCAAAGCGGGGATATGCAGTCCCTAAAGGTCTTTCGTCAACAAGCACGATTCAACCTGTCGTGAATCACCGCATAGACTTTTTCAAAAATGTTGGGGGCGGAAAAATCCCTTTTGTGAGCAACAAAAGCCCCAAAAGTTTTATGGTCACTTGCGGCCTGATGCTCACCCTGTTTTGGATCGGTGCGCATGATTTTTATGCAGGTCACACAAACAAGGGAATTTCTAAGCTTGTGTTCACGGGCTTAGCCTATCTTATACACCCTGGACTCCTTCTCTACCCCTTTGTCGCCATGATTGTTGACCTCGTCAAACTCTGCAACGAAACCTACAAAGACAGCGACGGCAAACTCATCAAAGCTTAGAAATGTTAATATTGAGCGAGGGTGCGGAGGGCGCGTTCGAGATCGCCCTTTTGAGGAAGGACAGCATCCTCGAGATGTTTCGCGTAAGGAACACAGGTGTTTTTTCCGCCTAGGCGACGGAGAGGCGCATCGAGAAACTCGAATGCGCGTTCGGAAATTTGAGCAGCCACTTCTGCTCCAAAACCACAGGTGACAGGTGCTTCGTGAACGATTAGCGCTTTGCCGGTCTTTTCGATGGAGCCCAGGATCGTTTCAATATCAAGAGGGGCAAGGGTGCGGAGGTCGATAATTTCAACAGCAATCCCTTCATCTTCGAGTTTTTGTGCCACTTCAGAGGCCATGTGAACCATCAGCCCCCAAGCAATAAGGGTGACATCGGTTCCTTCTCGCACAACATTGGCTTTGCCTAGAGGAATGATTTCCTCTTGAGTTGGCTCAGGCTTAGCAGAGAACACGCGTTGCCTGTAGAGCGCCTTATGCTCGAGAAAGACGACAGGGTTAGGATCCCGAATCGCACTTTTTAAAAGCATTTTCGCATCGGCTGCATTGGAAGGCATCACCACTTTGAGCCCCGGGCAGTGCGCTAAAAAGGCTTCGATATTTTGAGAATGATAAGGGCCACCTTGGATATAGCCTCCTGAAGGCATCCGGATAACAATCGGACAGTTCCATTCCCCATTAGCCCGGTAATGAAAACTCGCAAGTTCGTTATAGAGCTGATTAAACCCTGTCCATAGATAGTCAGCAAATTGGATCTCTGCAACTGGCTTAAAGTGGCTATGCACTGAAAGGCCGATGGCGGTTCCAATAATGGTTGATTCTGCAAGAGGAGTATTAAAGCAACGCTCTTCCCCATATTTTTCGGTGAGCCCCCGGGTAATCCCAAAGACCCCTCCTTTCCCATGAGCCACATCTTGCCCAAAAACGATCACTCCTGGATCGCGCTCCATCTCTTCATCGAGTGCATGATTCAACGCATCCATAATGACCACGCTTTCTCCTCTTTCTTCAGGAGTTTCTTGGAAAGACATTTCAACATCTTTATAAACATGGTCAAGAACCCTTTCAGGATCCTGGAGAGGAAAAGCTTCTCCATTAACAGCTGCCGTTTCAATCTCTTCTTTCACTTGCTCACGCACTGCGCTGATCTCATCTTGGCTAAAAATCCCTTGCTCGAGGAGATAAGTTTCAAAGCGTGGAATCGGATCACGGGCCACTTCCTCTTCAAAATGCTCAGCCGTCTTATACTTTTTCGGATCATCGCTACTACTATGAGCGCCTAGGCGAGGGACTTTCGCCACAATTAAGGAGGGTCCTTCTAAACGACGCCCTTTTTGGACGGCGCTATGGAGCGCCTTTGAGACCGCTTCATAGTCGCACCCATCGATTTCATGAACTGTCAGTCCGGGATATCCCCCTGCCATATGAGCAATCGATCCCCCTGCTGTTTGATCCTTTACGGGAACAGAAATCGCCCATCCATTGTCTTGAATGACAAAGATTACCCCTAACTTGTGGAGGCAAGAATAGTTCAACGCTTCGTGAAAATCCCCTTGAGATGTCGATCCATCTCCTCCAGAGACATAGACAACTTCATCTTTTCCTGCTAAACGGGCCCCTTTTGCGACACCAACAGCTTGCAAAAACTGCGAACCTACAACGCTTGACTGACACGGAATCCGCAATTCTTTATGAGAAAAGTGATCAGGCATCATCCGTCCCCCTGAATGGTGGGGCACCTCGCGAGCCAGAAAAGCTCCAAACATCTCACTCAAATCGCATCCCAAACCAATTGCAAAAGCGCGATCGCGGTAATAAGGGAGTCCCCAGTCTTTCCCAGCGCTTAATGCTTGACCTGACATTACCCCAATGAGCTCATGCCCCCCTGTATAAAGGTGGAATGTTCCCCCTTT
>JAGROF010000070.1 GCA_020440405.1 Chlamydiia bacterium | reverse complement strand
CTCAAGTAATTAAGGGTCTTTTGCTTGGTCTTAAGCGGTAAGAAAATTTTGAATGGTTTTGAAGTGGAGTTTGGCCACTTGGTGGAGGGTTTGCTTTCCATGAGTAGTAATAAATTTTTGACCCGCAGCAACGACTTGAGCGGAGGCTCCTTTAGGGAGGTCGAGCTGGAACTCTTTGGAGAGGCTCTCAATTCCCTGGACGAAGGCGGCTCGGGCTAAAATAGAGGCTCCTGCAACGACGATATCCTCCTCTCCGCGGTGGCGTTGGGAGAGGGAGACTTTGAGGGATTTCTTTCGGAGGGCATTCTCAACAACGTGTTCGCTAGCGAACTGGTCGATAATGATGTCAAAACAGCCTGACTTTTCGACCAGCTCCTCGATCGCTGTGGCATGGCCCCAGGCAAGGAGGTGATTGAGGTTTTTGAACTGTTCATAGAGCTCGTTGTATCTCTTTGGAAAGATCTTAATGATTGAATGGAGGCATTCTTTTTTAATTTTTTCTGCGAGTTTAATAATAGCAGGGTCAGAGAGCCGCTTGCTATCGCGAATTCCCATTTGAATTAAGGAAGTGATTTGTTGGGCATCCGCGTAAAGAGCTGCGACGCAAAGGGGGCCAAAGACATCTCCTTTTCCTGCTTCATCCACACCAATATGGGGAGTGGTATCGTGCGTGGTCTCAGGATAAGTATAAGAGAGATTCCCGAGAATTTCTGGTTCTAGATAGTAGGAGATGAAATCATCCTTTCCCTTTCCTTGGACCATGAGCTTTCCCGATTCATAAAAGGTGCAGGAAACCCCTTGCTTCTTTGCTTGGAAAAGGGTGTAGGCTGGCTGCGACAGTTCAAACCCTTGGGCCAGGAGGTCCTCTTTGAGTTTTTGAGCTAAAGAGGGATCGATTTCTGCAACAAAACTAGCGGGTTTCATAATTCATGCATTTTATCAAATCCTTTAATTAAAATCATCTATCCGTTAGATTGGGTGTAAGAGACTGTCTCTGAATTAAGACTTGGTCGCGTTTTTGGATTATTTTGGCCGCGTTTTACTTCAAATGGCAGGGGTTATATACGCAGTTGATATTACCCCTGCCATTTGAAGCAAAAAATCGGCTCAAAAGAACCGAAAAATCGACAGAAGCTTAATTCAGAGACAGTCTCTAAACCTGGGAAAAGCTTATGAATGAAGAAATGAAAAAACTAGGGGGGCTTTTTAAATCAAAGAGAAAAGAGCTCAACTTATCCCTAAAAGAAGTAGAAAATGCCACGTCGATTCGCATCTCTCACTTGGAGTCGATCGAAGAAGGAAAAGACGATAAGTTCTTGTCTCCTGTCTATATGTTGGGGTTTATGCGCCAGTATGCCGCGTTTTTGGGGCTAGATGGGGAAAAACTCATTGAAGAAAACCCTGAGGCGATGAAGCTTTCGCAGGAAAAGCAAGACTTTGCTTATGGAATTGGAACGCTTGAAATGCGGGGAAGTATGGGAGGAGGAGTGAAGTGGCTTCCCAATCTGATCTGGGCCGTTGTGACGGTTGTGATCCTTGCGGGAGCCTACTATTTTGCAAAGTATTTAGGAGTCATTTAGACCCATGCCTTCTCCTTCTTTTGAAAACCGTTTAATTAAGGAAAAATCTCCTTATCTTCTCCAACATGCACATAACCCTGTTGACTGGTATCCTTGGGGAGAAGAGGCTTTTGAAAAGGCGCGAGAAGAGGATAAACCTATTTTCTTATCGATTGGGTACGCAACTTGCCATTGGTGCCACGTCATGAGCCGAGAATCTTTTGAAAATCCTAAAATCGCGGCAGCGATGAATCAGGTTTTTATCAACATCAAGGTGGACAGGGAAGAGTTGCCTGAAGTGGATAGCCTCTATATGGAGTTTGCTCAGGCGCTCATGGCGTCAGGAACGGGATGGCCGCTCAATGTATGCTTAACTCCTGACTTGAAACCGTTCTATGCGGTGACCTACCTTCCTCCTGAAGAGCGGCAAGGAATGATGGGACTAGGTGCTTTGATCGAACATATCCGAAAGCTTTGGGAAAGTGAGGAAAAGGAGCTTTTATTCGACCAGGCAAACAAATTGGTAGATCTGTTCGAAAAATCTGTCATGACGCGGGGAGATGAGATCCCTTCAGAAGCGCTTGTTGATGATGCGATTGAAGTGCTCTTTGAAACAGCCGATCCTGTCTATGGAGGGCAAAAAGGAGCCCCTAAATTTCCAGTGGGCTACCAGTGTCAGTTTTTCCTCAATTACGCAAAGCTTTATGATGATGCGCGCCCTTTGTTTTTTGCAGAAAAAACTTTAACAATGATGTGTCATGGGGGGATTTACGATCACGTTGGTGGGGGATTTTCGCGGTATAGCGTGGACGAAAAATGGCTCCTTCCCCATTTCGAAAAGATGCTGTATGATAACGCTCTTTTATCAGCAGCTTACCTTGATGGATGGCGGTATACAAAGAAAGAACACTACCGTCAGATTTGTGTTGAAGTGCTTGATTATGTCCTGCGAGAGATGAAGCATCCTGAAGGCGGATTTTATTCGGCTGAAGATGCAGAAACCGAAGGGGTTGAAGGAGCTTTTTACCTATGGTCACGTCAAGAGATCGAGGCGTTGCTTTCACCAGACGATGCTTCTCTTTTTTGTGGGTATTTTGGTGTGACGCATGAGGGCAATTTCCAAGGGAAAAATGTGCTGCATCATACACTCTCTGTCGAAGAATTTTGTGAAGCTCGAGGGTTTAAGAAAGAGGATGTGGTGCATTCTCTTTGCAGCTCTTTAGAGGTTCTTAGACGAGAACGAGAAAGGCGGGCGCGTCCCTTTAAAGATGATAAGATTTTGGTCTCTTGGAATGCGTTGATAATCGATACCCTTTTAAAGGCAGGAGTGGCTCTTGAAAGGGACGACTATATTGCCGCGGGAGTCAAAGCGGTTCACTTCATTAAAAAGTTTCTTTGGAAAGATGGGCGCCTCTATCGGAGATTCCGCGAGGGGGAGACGAATTATGAAGGGGGACTGGATGATTATGCCTCGTTAATCCGCGCGCTTATTACTCTTTATGAAGTAGGTGAGGGTGAGTGGTATCTAGAGTGGGCTCAAGAGATGACAATGCTTCTCGAAAAGGAATATAAGGCGGATGGGGGAGCCTTTTATTTAACAGGGCCTGATCATTCGATTCTTCTAAGGCGGTGCGAACTGTATGATAGTTCGCAACCTTCAGGGAATGCCTTGCATGCAGAAAATCTCATGCGGCTCTATCAGATCACGCACCATCGAGAGTATTGGATCCAAGCAGAAGATATCCTTAAAGTCGCCAAGGGCTTTATTGAGGCTTATCCTCAAGGGGCTTCTTATCACTTGCTCAATCTTATTCGTTACTTAGATAAAGAACTGCCGACATTGGTTGTTGCACTAAATCCCGAAAAAACGGGAAAGAAAGAGCTTCTAAAACTTGTCTATTCTAACTTAGTGCCTCACCTGACGCTCTCGTTTAAAGAAGAAGCAAAGGAGTATCCGTTAGTCGAAGGAAAAACAACGCTTTATTTTTGCACGCAAGGAAAATGTCACCCTCCGATTACGGATTTTGCAGAAATCGAGAATTTCATAGACAAGCTCTAGCTTTCCGTGCTATACCATGATATACTAAACTAAGGATATTCTCATGGACAAAAGTACTCTTGGCGATTACTCAATCATTAAACAAATTGGACAAGGCACTCTGGGAAGTGTGTACCTTGCTGAACACCGGTTTGTGAAACAGCAATATGTCCTCAAGGTTTTACCAGAAGAACTTTCAACGGATCGAAACTTTATTCAGCGCTTTGAAAAAGAAGTTGCCACGCTTGCCAAGTTAGATCACCCCCACATCGTTAAAGTCCGTAATGTCTCCTTTGCTGAAGGGTACTACTTTTTGGTCACAGATTGCATCGTTGATTGTTTTGGGGAAACGACAAATCTCACGCAGTATTTAGGGGTCAATAAGCAGAGCCTCAATGAGAACGAAATCCTTGAACTCTTAACACAAGTGGCTTCTGCCCTTGCCTATGCGCATCAAACCCAATTCGGAGGAGCTCCACTCGCTCACCGTGGGCTCAAGCTCAACAATATTCTTATAGGGAAAGGGGAGCGGGGGCTTCATGTCTATCTTTCAGACTTTGGGCTTTCTCATATTGTTGGGGAAGGGGCGATTTTAACCCGTATGTATAAAAACTTAGCAGATGTTCTTTCACTAGACCTTGCGCAATCCACCTTCACTAAGCCGGGTGAAGAAAAGTACATGACAGGGACCTTTGATTCTGGAAAGCTATCGAAGCTCCATGCGTCTTTCTTGCAAACCTACCACTTTTTGGCTCCCGAGCAAAAGATTTACCGGGAAAAGCCTGTAGGGCCGAAAGCCGATATGTATGCGTTTGGGGTCTTAGCATACTTTCTCTTGATGCATTCTTTTCCTGAAGGGGATTTTTATCTTCCTTGTGAAGTCTATCCAGACTTCCGCCTCAATTGGGACCGTTTAATCCGAGAGTGCTTGAAACCCGACCCTAATAAACGTCCTGATTCGCTCCTGCGCTTACTCGATACCCTGTCTGCTCCTCATTCTAAAAAAGAGCCAACGCTTGTGGTGAAAGATGAAGAAATCTTAGATTGGAATGAAGAGGGGGAACAAGAAATTGCAGAAGAAGGCGGGGTTGCTGTTGCAACAGAGAAGGAAGCAGAAGAAATCACTCCTGCTCAGACAGAAATGCTCCACGAAGTGTCTAAAATGGTGCGTGGAGATGCTAAACCCGTGCTCAATCCCCAGGAAATTAAACGTCCTGAATACGACCCGGATCCTGCTTCAGTGTTTCATGTCGATAGTACTGTAGCACGGTACATTCCCAAAGAAGAAAAGGCAAAGAATATCGAGCCGATTCTGACGGATATGGCAGTCATCAAAGGAGGAGAGTACTTCCGAGGTAGTGACGAGGGAGGACGCGATGAGCGCCCCCGCCATGCTGTTAAATTGCCTAGCTTTGCTTTAGACGTCCACCCTATTACCAACGAACAGTTTGCCCGCTTTTTAGAAGCTATGGGTGGCGAAAAAGATGCAAACAACAATGATATCATCCGTTTGCGAGAATCACGTATTCGGCGCCATGGAGGTAACATCACGATTGAGTCAGGGTATGGCAAGCACCCTGTGATTGGGGTGACTTGGTATGGTGCTATTGCCTATGCTAAATGGGTAGGAAAACGCCTTCCAACAGAAGCGGAGTGGGAAATTGCTGCTTCGGGAGGGGAGGAGCTGATGTATCCCACGGGGGCAAGTATTGAGCGGACGCAAGCGAATTTCTTTAGCTCCGATACCACAGCTGTTAAAAGCTATCCTCCTAATAAGTTTGGCCTCTACGACATGGTAGGAAATGTCTATGAATGGTGCCAAGACTGGTATGACTACAACTATTACGAAGTCGCCATGCAGCGCCCTGATAATCCTAAGGGACCGATGCAAGGAGTTTATCGCGTTCTCCGTGGAGGATGTTGGAAGAGTTTAAAAGATGACCTCCGTTGCTCCCACCGCCATCGCAACAACCCTGGCATTGTGAACCGTACCTACGGCTTCCGGTGCGCTGCTGATGTCGACAGTGATGCATAGATTCCTTTTTGTTTGCGTTGGGAATATTTGTCGCTCACCCGCTCTTCAAGGATACCTTGAGCATTTATTGAAGGAGAGGGGGATTCAGGCCTATGTCGATAGCTGCGGACTCCACGGAACCTTTCAAGGGAATTCCCCCGACCGACGGATGCAGGAAGTGGCAAACAATCATGGGATCTCCTTAAACCATCAAGCAAAAATTTTTGAAGGGTCCTATTTCGACCAATTCGATGCGATCTTTTGTGTTACAAAGGAGGTGCTTGCCGCCGTGCAGGCTATGGCTCACACAAAAGAGCATCGGGAAAAGGTGATGCTGGCGACCTGTTTTTTAAAAAATGAACCGATTCCTGACCCCTATTTTAATGCAAAAGAAGGGTTTGAGCAGGTCTGGACCATTGTTGAAAAGGCGTGCCAAGCAATTGTTGACCATTATTACTCACCGGGTTAAGCTAGGGTCAGTTTACAAGTAAAAAACCACAGAGATCACAGAGAAAAGAGAATAAAAAAAACTCTCTGTGTCCTCCGTGCTCTCGGTGGTTCAAAAATATTTAAGTTTATTATAGCATCATGAAATTGTTATTGTCGAAGCCTAGAGGATTTTGCGCAGGAGTTGTTCGAGCCATCGAAACGGTCGAGCGTGCTTTAGAACTTTGGGGCCCTCCTATTTATGTGAAGCACCAGATTGTCCATAACCGCCATGTGGTAGAAGAACTCGAGGCGAAGGGAGCCATCTTTGTTGAGGATTTGGATGAAGTTCCTGAAGGATCGCGCATTATTTATTCTGCCCACGGAATCCCTCCATCGGTTCGTGACCATGCAAAGAAAAGAAATTTGATCGAAATCGATGCATCTTGCGGTTTAGTGATCCGTGTGCATTCTGCTGCCAAGCGGTATGCCAATAAGGGGTACCATATCCTCTTAATTGGGCATAAAAAACATGTTGAAGTGATTGGTACAGCAGGGGAAGCTCCAGAGGTCACAACGATTATCGAATCGGTAGAGGACGTTGAGAAGCTTTCTTTTCCTCAAGAGCAACGCCTCTTCTATACGACGCAAACCACACTCAGCTTAGACGATGTCAAAGAAATCACGGATGCTTTAAAGAAAAAGTATCCTTTCATTGAGACGTTGCCGAGCTCCTCGATTTGCTATGCTACGACGAATCGCCAATTGGCTCTTCGAGAGATTACGCCTTCTGTTGATGTGGTGCTGGTTGTAGGAGACCCAACGAGTTCAAACTCTAATCGGCTCTGTGAAGTGGCCTGTAAACGGGGTGTTCCTGGGTATTTAATTAATGCTCCGGACGAGATCGATCCAAGTTGGCTCAAAGGCGTTAAGGCCATTGGGTTGACAGCAGGAGCGTCGACTCCAGAGTCTGTGGTGCAAAAGTGTATTGAGCACTTGCGCGATCTTGGAGTGACAGAAACAGAGGAAGTGGAATTCACTGAGGAAAATGTCTTCTTTGAGCTCCCTAAACAAGTCCTTCCTGCGGCTGGAACACCTTCTTAAACCCTTCCAAAATCACCCGATTATATGCCCTAAACAATGACTGTTTGGCTGCTGGATCTCGAAGCATCCATTCCTGAATACGCAT
>JAGROF010000069.1 GCA_020440405.1 Chlamydiia bacterium | reverse complement strand
GCGCCTTGAACTTTTCTCATAGAAGACACTTCCTGAATGATCAGCTCGCGCAAGACACCCTCTAAAAGAGTCGACTAGAGCTAAACCACAGAGAACACGGAGATCACAGAGAAAAAGAGGGGAAAAAACATCTCTGTGTCCTCTGTGCTCTCGGTGGTTCAAAATAATAGAAGTAACGGGAGAGAAGCGTCAGAATGCAAACTGGGAGGAGATGCGATCCATAGCGCGCGCTAAATCCTCAGGCACATCGATACCAACGGTTTCATGTGAGGTCTCATGCACTTGAAGGGTCATTCCATTTTCTAGAAAGCGGAGCTGCTCTAATCCTTCTGCTTTCTCTAAGACACTACGTGGAAGGGTTGCGATCTGCTTGAGCGCTTTTGCGCGATAGGCATAGATGCCGATGTGTTTATAATAGGTCACATCCTCTAGTCCATCACGATCGTAAGGAATCGGGGCACGTGAAAAGTAGAGGGCGCGGTCTTCTGCATCGGTCACCACTTTCACCACATTGGGGTCTTCAATGTCTTCCTCCCGTTCAATTTCTTTTTTTAGGGACCATATATCATAGGGAGCATCAGGCGTACTGAGAAGATTTTCAATCATTTCTTGGTGAATAAAAGGTTCATCCCCTTGCCAATTCACCCAAATATCCCCTTCCATCTTCTTTTCTTCTTGGAGCTCAATCAACCGGTCGGTTCCAGACGCACAATCGGGAGAGGTCATGAAATGCTTTCCCCCAAAGGAGTCGATGAGGCGCGCCGTTTCCGAGGCGTCGATTGCAAAAGCGACCTCATCAAAGAGATCCACATTGCTTGCAGCCTCCCAGACCCATTGCAGCATCGGTTTTTCACCCAACATTGTTAAAACTTTTCGAGGGAATCGACTCGAAGCAAGGCGCGCTGGAATCACACAAACGATTTTCATACGAGAACTCCTGGAAACGATCGGATGGTTTCTCGCAGCCCCGCCTCAAGAGGCCAAATCGAGCGGTACCCCAGCTGCTGAATTTTTGTCCCCTCCATTGCATAGCGAAAGTCGTGACCCAAACGATCGGGAACAAAGGTAATGAGATCTTCTAAATGGTTTTCTCCTGTAGCTTTTTGAAGGATTTTCAAAATCAATCGAAGAAGATCGATATTTTTCATCTCATTTCCCCCTCCAATATTATAGACTTCTCCCCGCTTCCCTTGGCTTAAAATCGTCCAAATCGCTCGAGCATGATCTTCAACATAGAGCCATTCTCGCATATTTTCCCCTGATCCATACACAGGTAAAGGTTTTCCTTCTAGGGCATGCTTGATCATGAGAGGAATGAATTTCTCAGGATATTGAAAGGGCCCATAGTTATTACTCGCATGAGAAAGTGTTGTCGAAATTCCATAGGTCTTTGCAAAGGAACGCACCAAGTGATCACTACTTGCCTTTGAGGCTGCATAAGGAGAGTTAGGGCGGTAGGGGGAGCTTTCAGTGAAATGCCCTTCATTCCCTAAAGCCCCATAGACCTCATCTGTTGAAATATGGTGAAAGTGCATGGGATGCTTTCGCACAAACTCTAAAAGGATATAGGTCCCCATCACATTGGTTTCTAGAAACGTTTGAGGATCGGCAATACTCCGATCGACATGGGTTTCTGCAGCAAAGTGCACAATTCCCTGGATAGGTCTTTCCTTATGAAGGCTCATTAAAAGATCGCTGTCTCGAATATCCCCCTGGACAAATTGATACCGGGAGTCATCCGCAACCGATGCGACACTTTCTAAGTTTCCTGCATAGGTTAACAGGTCTAAATTGGTTAAATGTCCTGTAAACCCTTCTTGTTTGAGTACATATCGGATAAAGGCGGACCCCATAAAGCCTGCCCCTCCTGTCACCAACAAGTGAGCACTACTGAGTGGCAATAACATGACGGATCACCTCTTCTAGTCCTTTTTCCCAATGAGAAGGAGAAAATGCCTCTGTTTTTAAAATAGACGATGGGGGACGCTTGGCTTTGGCTCCAAACTCTGCTGTCGAAATGGGTTGAACCTTTTGACATTTTAGCGGGGAACACACTTCTTCCAGCTTCTTTTTGATTACCTCTGCAAATCCATGCCAGGTGGTTTCCCCAAGATTGGCAAAATGAAACGTTCCCGATGCATCTAAAAGAGAAAGAGCTGCTTCAGCTAAATCATCGGCGTAGGTTGGCCGCCCCCATTGATCATTCACCACTCCCACCATCTCCTGCTCTTGCATCAGGTGGATCATTGTCCGCACAAAGTGGGTGCCCTCCTTTCCAAAAAGCCATGAGGTGCGGATAAGACACGCTTCAGGGTAATACTGTTTGAGCCGTTTTTCCCCTTCTTCTTTGCTCTTCCCATAAACGGAAAGGGGGGCTGTCACAGCCTGCACATCATACCCTTTTTCTTTCCCATCAAAGACATAATCGGTTGAAAAATGGATGAGTTTCTTTCCATGCATTTTAGAGAGTTTCGCAAGGGTTTCGATCGCTTCAGCATTGAGTGCTAAAGCTTTCTCCTCTTCTTCTTCTGCACGATCAACAGCTGTATAGCCCGCACAATTGATCACATGGGTAAACATAAGCGTTTTAAATTGAGCATCCACCGCTTCCAGGTGTTCTAAGTCCACCTCTTTGCGCGATGTGGCAAGGTAATCGATTCCTTTTTCTTGACATTTTCGCTGCATCGCACTGGAGAGAATGCCGCGCTTTCCTATAATCCATAATCTCATGACCACCTCAATTCGTAAAAGTAAGGGCTTTGTTGATCTCTTTCCGATACAATGGGCTCTTGAATCGGCCATTCGATCCCCACTTCGGGGTCGTCGAACCGGAAGCCCATTTCTGTTTCGCTATGATAGGGAGCACTTGTCTTATATAAAACATGAGCTTCTGGGCTGACCACGCAAAATCCGTGGGCAAACCCAACAGGAATAAAAATTTGCTGATGGGAAACATCATCTAGATAGACCCCTTCCCATTTGCCAAAGGTGGGGGAGTCAGGGCGAATATCGACAACCACATCATAAATTTTCCCCATTGCAACACGCACAAGCTTAGCCTGCCCTGGCTTAGATTGGAAGTGCATTCCCCGAATTGTTCCCTGCCGAGAATAGGAGTGATTATCCTGGACAAATAGCGTTTCAATCCCCTTTTCTTGATACCGCTTTTCCTGGTGGCTTTCAAAAAAAAAGCCCCTTTCATCCCTGAAAATATTGGGCGTAATGACTCGAGCGCCTTTTAATTTTAATTCTTTAATTTCCATAAACCCAGCTTATGACGACACTATCTAGGTTTTCCAGTATACCTTTTCTGTGGCTAATTTGACAATGCTACGATTGTTCCGTGATGGGGAGTGCGCTTATTTCTCCGGTAAGAGTACCCCTCATCAAAGGTGCAAATCCGTGCGATCTCAAGGTGCTCTTCTCGAATCCCACACTCGAGAAGCTGCCTTTTAGAAATTTCCCAAAAGTCAAAGTAAGTGGGGTGCGTCTGATGGGGCCAAAAAGAAGGGGGAAGCTCGTTTTCATAGTGCTTAAATTCTGCATTGTGGGGCCCTAAACTAGGACCAATGCAGACCACAATATCTTTAGGGGAACTTCCATAGGTTGTTTCCATCATGCGCACCATTTTCTGATAAATATTGCGCACACTTCCCCGCCAACCACAATGCACATTCCCGAGCACCTTTTGAACAGGATCATAAAAGATCGTTCCTTGACAATCTGCGTGACGAATGATCAGTCCCACTTCTTTTTCTTGCGTAACCATTCCATCATAATCGTCATAATGATCAACTGCAGCGACTGTTTTAACTTTGAGGATGTTATCTTTATGACATTGTTTCAATTTAACTCCCTTAGAAAGTCCCAAAACCTCTAAGGCTTTTTGAGGGTGCGTAGGATCATCTCGTTCTCCCAATGGAAGATTCCAAAACACCCCCTGAATCACTTCTGGGAACTTTTTTAGCAGCTCAAACTCGAGCCAAACAATCGTGTTTTTCTTTTTTTTCTGCATCGGTTATGCTCAGCAAAACAAGGAGTATAATTCCATGAACCGTATCTTAATCTTTCTCTTTCTTTTGATGCAAATCACCCTAACGGCTATACCAATCACTTCTCAAAATAGCGATGCAGATAGGGCTAAAGATCGGGATGCTGGTGCAGGGAAAAGCCAAATTTTGGAATACGATCGGTATAAAACAACGATTTGGCTGACAGGACTTCCCTGTAGCGGAAAAACAACGATTGCAAACTATATCCATCAGCAAATTCCCAATAGTGTTGTCCTTGATGGCGATGACGTGCGAAAAAGTCTGAATAGTGATTTGGGATTTACACCGCAAGATCGCAAGGAAAACTTGCGACGCATTTCTGAAATGGCAAAAATCATTCTAGATTCTGTCCCTGTAGTGATCATCTCTGTTGTAAGTCCTAGACAAGAAGTGCGGGATGCAGCGCGAGAATTGATTGAAGGGGAAGAGGTGCGTTTTTATGAAGTCTTTGTCGACGCCCCTCTTGAAACGTGTATTGAGCGCGATGTCAAGGGGATGTATAAAAAAGCGCTAGCTGGTGAAATTCCCTTCTTTACAGGGATTGGTGCTCCTTATGAGTGCCCAAAGCATCCAGATATTGTCTGCCATACCGCTGTTGAAACCCTTGAAGAAAGTGCAAACAAAATCCTGAAGGTACTCCGTGACTGACTTTATTCTTGAAGATATTGGTTCTATTGTGAATGGGCGCCTCTCCTATAAAGGAGAAAAGAAACCCATGGTCTCTCCGGTGACAGGCAAAGAGTGGGGGAAAATTTTCTCCGCAACCCCTGAAGAGGTCGCGGAAGCCATTGAAGTGGTTCAAAAACATCCAAGAATTCCTTTTCCTCCCTATGAGCGGGCCAGGGTCTTGGAAACGATTGCGATCGACCTTTTGAAAGAAAAAGAAGACCTTGCCAAATGTATCACATTGGAAATGGGGAAACCCATGCCCGATGCACGAGGAGAAATCACCTATGCATCGAATTATTTCAAATGGTATGCCGAAGAGGTAAAGCGGGTTTATGGAAAAATCATCCCTTCCTCAAAGCATAATAGGAAGCTTGAGGTGCGGTATGAACCCAT
Organism: Chlamydiia bacterium; assembly: GCA_020440405.1. GTDB lineage: Bacteria > Chlamydiota > Chlamydiia > Chlamydiales > Simkaniaceae > Neptunichlamydia. The sequence goes on along the minus strand of JAGROF010000069.1, from coordinate 2,701 downwards.
TGGTCCTTGCGCGGTCATCACCCCCTGGAACTTTCCTGTTGCTATGGCTGCAAGAAAAATCGCTCCTGCTATTGCTGCAGGATGCCCTGTCATTGTGAAGCCTAGCTCTTTTTCTCCTGCTTCCTTGATGATGTTTGCCACCATATGTTTTGAAGTGGGTCTTCCCGAAAACACCCTTCAGGTTTTGATTGGAGAAGGAAAAGATATTGTTCCTGCTCTAATGGATTCTCCTGCCATTAAGAAGTTTTCTTTCACAGGAAGCACACAGATTGGAACAGATCTATATGTCCATGGAGCAAAAACCCTCAAGAAATGCACATTGGAACTCGGAGGCAATGCTCCTTTTATTGTGTTCGACGATGCTGATATCGCTGCGGCAGCGCAAGGAGCGGTGGATTCTAAATTCCGTATGAGTGGACAAACCTGTATTTGTGCCAACCGCATCTTTGTTCACAAATCGATCGAAAAGGAATTTATCCAAAAATTTTCAGAGCTCGTAAAAGAACTTGTTGCCGGTGATCCTCTTGTTGAAGAAACGGAGCTGTCAAACTTCATTCACCCTGAATCTCTCAGAAAGTCTAAGGCCCACGTGGAAGATGCTTTAAAAAAGGGGGCAAAGGCTCTCTTGGGACGTCAAGCCCCCCACTTGGCTGAAATTTTAACAGGTGTGACTCCAGACATGGATATTTTTAACGAAGAAACATTTGGCCCTGTTGCCCCTATTATTTCTTTTGAGGAAGAAGAGGAAGTGGTTCGGCTTGCAAATCAAACCCCTTTTGGTCTGGCTGCTTATGTCTATACCGAAGGACTCAAGCGTGCAGAGCGCGTCACCAACGCTCTTGAATATGGAATCATCGGACTCAATGATGCCCTCCCAAGTGCTCCTGAAGCCTCTTTTGGAGGGATCAAAGCCTCTGGGTTTGGCCGTGAGGGAGGCCCTTCAGGTCTTTATGAGTATCTCCAAGAAAAATTCATCTCCCAAGTTTTATGACCTATTTCACCTTTATCCATCATCCAATTGCCTCTCTTGCCTTCATCTCACTAATCCTCGCATTTATTAGCCTATGGGTGCACCGAAAACCCTGGCTATGGGGCTCTTTCCTTGCTCTTTCTTTCATCTTTGCCTTTATTGGGAAACTCATCGATCTTAAAATCTTTGTCGCTTTAGCACTCCTTTGTGGAGCACACCTTGCCCTCACCTCCACCTTGAAAGGAATCGTTCGGATGATTGTGATGGGGGTGGCCTTTTTTATTTCTATCGCTCTGCTTGCTCACTTCTTTCCAGGGTTTCACAACTGGAAACTCGGGGAAAACCTTCAAATCAGCAAAGATGCGTATCCCTATTCTCTTTACCTGAATTATGATAAGCCTTTTATTGGCTTCTTTCCCCTAGCGATTTCTATTCCTCTCTTGTCACGGATGCATCTCCGGATGGTTGTTCTCAAAACGCTTGCTCTTACCGCTCTTGGCGTAATGATTTTGATGATCTTAGCTCTCTACTTGCACCTTGTAGATATTGATCTAAAATTTCCCCATATCACTGCGATCTGGCTCATCAGCAACCTCTTTTTCGTCACCATTCCTGAAGAAGCGTTCTTTCGGGGGTTTTTACAACGAGAAATTGACCAATCTCTGAATACCAAATGGTCAGGCACAGCCAGTGTGATTATTGTCTCCCTTCTTTTTGCCCTACTTCACTTTTCATTTGTCCATGATCTAGGCTTTCTTTCCCTCGCTTTCATAGCCAGTCTTATCTATGGTGGGGTGTATCAAGCCACACGCAGCATCGAAAGTAGCATCTTTTGTCACTATCTTTTCAATGTGGTGCACTTCTTTTGCTTCACCTACCCCGCCCTCAAATAACTTAATATGAAGAGCCTCGACCATTCTTGCTAGGATAGCTATAGCTTCCGCCATAAGGACTTTGCTGCTGTTGCTGCCCATTACCTTGTTGCGCGCCGTTTCCTTGGTCTTGTCTAGCATTTTTCATGACAACTTCAACCGCTTCATCAGGAGTGATCTCAGATTTTCCTCCCGAAAGCGTTTGAGCTCCAGCGCTTGCAAGGGTCATGGCTTCAATTCTTTGTGAGACGGAAAAGTGGCGACAAAACATCGTACGATGCATATCGCTTAACTGATTGGCAAATTGCTGTTCTTGCTGAGAGAGGTGGGAGCAGTCTGATGGAATACTGCCTTGTTGTTGAGGCATTTGTTGCATCTGCTGCTGTTGCTGTTGTCCTCCATACTGACTATAAGAGTCATAAGAGTTATTGTTCGAGGACCCTCCAGAGTAAGAGCCATATTGAGCATAGACCGCAGTCATCCCTAGGACTAGCACCGCTAAAATTTTTTTCATTGAATATACCTCCGTGTTATAGTGTTTTCACTTTAAAGGTTCAGAGATAATGAAGCTATTTTGATTGGCATTACAATCTGGAGCTCGAAGGCAGCCACAGGTGGCTGTTGAGAGCGAAGATAAAATGCCGATCAAAAGAGCGAGTTAGGTTTGAGCTTTTAAAGTTAAAGCACTATTTACCCCTTCATTAGCATAAGACTGTGGATTATAAAAGGAAATTTTTCTATACGTCATAGGTATGAACCTATCTCATGATAAAACTGTTTTTTTATTCCAGACTCTTTGGCATCTTTTTCCTTTCCATTTTGATCCCTTATCTCTGATCAAAATGGAAAGAAAAAATCT
>JAGROF010000068.1 GCA_020440405.1 Chlamydiia bacterium | reverse complement strand
GAAGCGCTCGCCAAAACCTACCTCAAGAAAAAGTACCAAAAAAAAGGAAACGTCTTTTTACATGCTGTTCACCGTCTTGATAAGCTGGTCAGTGGCATCGTTCTCTTTGCCCGTACCAGCAAAGCCCTTTCCCGTCTCAACCTTCAAATGCGCCAACATACAATTGAAAAAGTCTATGCTGCCCAAGTCGAAGGACACCTCAAACAAAAAGAAGGAGAACTGCGCCACACCCTCTCCCATGGCTCCCACCGCTCCCATGTTCATCCCCATGGAAAGCCTGCCCACCTCTCCTACCATGTTAAAAAAGAATTTGCCACCTCAACCCTTGTCTACATCACCCTTCATACCGGCCGTTACCACCAAATCCGCGCCCAATTTGCCCATATCGGCCATCCCCTCCTTGGCGACACCAAGTACGGCGCCCAGCCGGCGCCTCGCCTTGCCCTCCACCACATCTGCCTCGCCTTCTTCCACCCCATCACAAAAGAAAAACTTGTCATCAAGTCAAAGGATTCTTTTCCCTTGTCCTTAATGGCTCCTTAACTTTAAAATGGCTATCCAAAATTTTAACATGAGGAGCATGTCATGGCAGAGACATTAAAATTATTTGGTCTTACACGGGATCAGTGTCAATCAGTTGAGATTGTTCAAAGATTTAACACAAAAGACGTAAATGGATTTATTCCGCAAGATAAATGGAGTCAATTTTCAGGCTTAGCATTTCAATTGGCAGGAGAAGCTGAAGGAAAAGAGCGGCAAATCGTGGCTCTCACGCAGCGTATTGATATTTACCGCGAGGTGCTAGACATTCCAGCTGCAGAGCTTGCTGGACGTATGGGGGAATGGCGTGAAGCTCTAGAAGCAGAGCAAGCTAAAGAAGTAGCAGCACGAGATGGGGCACTTATTGCAACGCTTAATTTGAAGAGAACCATTGGGGGCAAAATTCTCCCTATTATTGAGGAGAAAAACGCGAGTGCAGAAGAGCTTGCACGAGCAACGGAAGAATTCGAGCAACAGAAAGCAGAGCTTGAAAGGCAATTAGAAAGTTTGACTGCAGAGAATGCGATGATTCGTGAGGTTCTTGCAGTGCCTCCGGAAGAGCTTGAAGGGCAAATGACTGCTTGGGCAGAAGCTTTAAGACTAGAGACGGAAAAAGGCGTAGACGAGAAAGATGAAGCCCTGATTGCAGAAATGACTTTGAGAACGCAAGTAGGAAAAACCATTCTTCCGCTTGTGAAGGAAAAAGATGAGGCTGCAGAAGAGCTGCGACTTGCAAAAGAAAAGATCGCAGAAGAGAAAGCAGCAGCAGTTCTAGGAGTCCAACGAAAACTAGAAGAGCTTACAGTAACTCTTGAAGACGCTATGCGGCAAGCAAAAGTGAGAGAGGGTGATTTCACGCGTCAGATAGAAGAGCTGCAGAGGCAAGCCGAAGAAGCTGCTCGAGCGCATGAAGCTGCTTTGAGACTTAAGGATGAAGAGATTGCTCGGGTCAAGCGAGAAGCAGCGGAACGGCAAGAAGAATTGCAACAGCGAATAGATGAACAAGCAGCACGGATCAAAGAGCTTGAAACAGTAGTGCCTGGAGGTATCATAAAAGCTGTTGCTCGAAGTACTTTTGGAAGAGAAGATGCAGATGTTCGAGAGCTTCCTGATGCGATTGATCGCTTGAGACAGGAAAATGCTAGATTGAAGGGAAGGCTGGAGCAAATCTATGATTTAGTTCACATTCCTAAGGCGGCTGGTGATGCGTTTGATCGGTTGGTTGCGCTCATTGGATCGGTGGGTCAGATCCTTATTGCTTTTGGATATGATGCTACGCAGCCCTGGGATGGAGAAGCTGCAGGGCTTAGAGCAGATGCTGCTGAGCTTGGCCGTAAGGCAGGGGGCTATGACGCAGTTGCTCAGGAAAGAAATCGCTATCGAGGCGAACGTGATGCAAGGAAACTAGAGCGTAATGCTGCACGAGCTCAAGTGAATCAGCTGCGTGCGGAGCAACGCTCATGGACGAGCTTTTTCGTTAACGGCGTGAAATTGGGCTTTAGCACTCCAGGCCGATTGACAGGCTTTTTCCTTGATGTCATCAATGGATAATTCTCTTTTATTAAGGTGCATTTGTATGAGCAGATGCACCAAATTTAAACAGGAAAGAGGCTCCGTAGGAGCCTCTTTTTGTTTGCAAGTGAAAAAACCACAGAGAGCAAAAACATCTCTGTGTTCTCTGTGCTCTCGGTGGTTTAAAAAATAGTAAGTTTTGCATCAGCCGCCTAGACCTTTCCTCATAGGAGTTCCTTCTTGAATAACCATTTCGTAGGCGACACGATCTTTGAAAAAACCACAGAGGACACAGAGAGCACAGAGGACAAAAACATCTCTAAGTTCTCGGTGGTTTAAAAAATAGTAAGCTTTGTATCGGCTGCCTAGACCTTTCCTCATAGTAAGAACCTTTCCAACAAGAATTATTTGATGACACGCCCTAGATTTTTTTTTCGGAATCGTGTAGACTTAGGTGAAATTCGTTCTTCAGCAGAGGAGAAATAGACAAATGCTCATGAACTTTCACTTAAGAGTACTTCAATAAGAGGCGTTTTCCTGCCTCAAGGACCACCATGCAATGAAACCCTGGCTTAAAATCTTAATTGGCCTCGTGCTTGGAATCATCACCGGTTTGATTTTGAACAAACAGGTTGAGATCTTATCGATGATTGGAAAAGCATTCATCGATTTGCTCAAGATGTTGGTGGGATTGATTGTCTTTTCATCGCTTGTAGTGGGAATGTGTCACATCAGCGATCCGAAGAAACTGGGGCGGATTGGCCTTCGGACGATTGCCTTTTACGTGGTGACAACGGTGATTGCCATTGTGATAGGTTTGATCATTGTATTGATGGTTCAGCCGGGGTTAGGGCTAAGCTTGGCGCTGCCGAATGGGCATGGAAGCGGGGGGAATCTCAGTCTCATTGACTTCATCTTTTCGATTGTTCCCTCGAACCCTTTTGCGGCCTTCTCGGAAGGAAATATTTTACAGATCATTGTCTTTGCGATTTTCTTTGCATTAGCGATCAATTTGTCAGGGGAAAAAGGGAAGCCGATTTTGGGGTATATCGAGTCGCTTAGCGAGGTAATGGCTAAGCTGACGCATGTGGTGATGAAGTTTGCCCCTTATGGGGTCTTTGCCTTGATTGCCACGGCAGTGGGGGCGATTGGGTCTAAGGTGATCCTCCCTCTTTTTTGGGCGGTGGGATGTATTTTTGCAGCATGTTTAGTCCAAGTTGCGCTGATTTTTACCCTTTCACTTAAATATTTAGCACGGGTGCAGATTGCCCCTTTCTTTAAAGGGATGAAGGATGCTATTATTGTAGCGTTCACGACGAGCAGTAGCTCTGCAACCCTTCCAGTGAATCTGGAGTGTGCCCGTGACCATTTAGGACTCTCTTCCGATATTTCGGGGTTTGTCCTTTCCCTAGGCTCGACCATTAATATGAATGGAACGGCTATAGGACAATCTGTGCTGGCGATTTTTATTGCGCAAGCCTATGGAAT
>JAGROF010000067.1 GCA_020440405.1 Chlamydiia bacterium | reverse complement strand
GGCAGGGGTCAAGACTTCCCCAATGATCGATGAGCTGGTTAATACCCAGGTTGTTGGTAATTATGACAAGTATATTTTTGGGGATATTAACCGTGAAGCGCAGCAGCTGCAGGCTCAAGGGGGAGCGGCTGCTGTGGGAGGTCAGGCGCTTCAAGCTGTGTATTTAGACGGTATCCGTCGGGTTGCTTGGGATCGCCCACAGTTCTTCACTACGCACTTTGATGAAAAGGGAGAGTTGACCTCTAAAGACCCCAATATGTTGACCTATTTGACCTACTATCACTTTGCAAGTGGGGATATTGAAACAGCCCTCCATTATTTTGAAAAGTTAGAAACCTATGGAAAGCAGTATCCTTTTACAGAGGAAGCTTTGACGTATATCGATCGATTGATCCTTCTTCTAGGATACTCTAAAGAAGAGTTAGGAACGGAATTGGCTCTGCGCCTTGCAGCGATTCGAGAGAAGAACGTATTGATTCAAATGCCTACCGATGTAGAGCAGCCTGTTGAAGAAGAGGGTGCACCTCCACGGATGAAGCATGACCGTTTAGAAATCCTCCGCTCCCTTGTCCTTCAAGAGAAGTTCTGCCACTATCTTGAGAGTATCAAAGTGGGAGGAAGGAAGTATCTCACAGGAGAGGATGAGCTCTTTATTTTCAAAACACTGATCCGAGCCTCAAAAGACCTTTACAAAGCTCAGACAGAAGGGGTCTTAACGGAAGAGCAGCAAGGGTACTTGAGAATTTTAGGGACGGACTATGTTGCGCAGGTTCTGATGAGTCCAACGCTCGTCAGGCGCCTTCACTATCTTCGTGCAAAGCACAATGAAGAAGAGATCTGGCAGTCACGACGTGACCGTTTCTTATTGGAAGCGGTATGGTATGAACGGACGAACCCTTATACTCGTTTCCTAGGAGAGCCCAAGAGGAGAGGCGTCTTAGGGCAAACAAATGCTCTTGCTAAAGAGGTCTTGGGAAGTCCTCTTGTGCGCCCTCACGATATTGATTATGCAGAAGAAATGGTGACTCCAACGTGCAGTTTGGAAGAGGTTCCAGTAGCGTTTGTTGAAATGGATCCTAGGCTGCTTGTTACCAATTTCCTCCACTACTACCGCTTGGCTTCTGGAGAGCTTCCACGTGATTGGATAGGAAATGAAGAAAAACAGGCTCTTTTTGAAGCAAAACGCGAAGCATTTTTGAAGAATTATCCCCTGATGCGCGGAAACTTTTCTCCTAAAAACTTCTTGTTCTACGATCTTTTAGATCGCGTTGCAACAGGAAGCCGCTCGATGGTTCTTGAAAGCTTTTTAGGGAAATACCCTTCAGCAGATGAGATTCGTGTGGAGCTCTTAGCTGTTCAAGGGGGAACGGCAGCGCTCGAAGCACGGATTGCAGAGCTTGAGGCATTGCCTGCTCAAATAGGGTGGATCACTTACCGTGAAGAGTGCATGCTCGAAAGAAAACGCCCCTCGGCATTTATGAGTCCTAATCAAATGGTTCCTTATAATCTTCATGGAAGAGAACGGGCCTATGTTCGGCAAGCTTTAGAAGAAGGGCGTGGGGCAAGATATGATGCAGTAGTTGTAGCGCATCAGGAGCTAGAGGCATACCGCATGACATACCAAGAAGGTTTGGAGGATCTCCGCAATGAGCACCGTCTTGCAGTCGATCCTATGCAGATTGAAGATCTAGAGAGACGCATTCAGCAACATGAGGAAGCAGGCCTTAGAAGATTCCAAGAGTTAGAAGGAAGGCTTAAGGCAAGAACAGAAGCCTGTCATGCCCATTTCAATGAGATGATGCAAAAGTTTGTGAATCAAGCACGTGCCGATGAAGGACTCAGAGCTGTTGGAAGTGTTGTAACAATTGGGAATGCTCTCGGAGCGACTCGCAAAACGGTGTCATTTGGAGCACGCCTTTTTACAACGCCTGTAAAAGTAGGGTTAAGACAACTTGTCATGCCTCTCAGCGCTGGACTTAAAGAACGCATGGAAGAAGCACTCTATAGTGCGAGCCCCATTCCTTTTACCCGTCAACTTGTTAGAGGATTCTCAAGGGTTTTCCGCCAAGAAATGGAAGTCATGCGAGAAGCAGAAGGTCCTGTCCGGGAACCTGAAAAAGTCTCTGAAGAGCTTGCAACAGTTTTAAATCAAAGAGAAGAACGGATCACGACTGCACTTCGAGAGCTTTTAGAAGAGTATTGTGTAGTCACCACTACCCTCAATGATCCCAAAGAGCCGATCCCTGAATTTAATTTTGAAGGGCTTGATGATGAAGCAGTGGCTGCCGGGTTTCAACGGTTTAATGCGGAGCTTCAGCAATTTTATGCGCGCAACCCAGGGGAAACGATTACATTTGCTTTAAGAGAGGGAAGAAGCGCAGAAGAATTCATTCATGCGATGAAAGTTTTGCAGGAGGAAGTCGAGGGAGTCTTGAGACAAGAGCGTGAAGCGATCATGAAGTTTGTCAATCAAGAGAAGCTTGAGGAGACAGATGAAGAGGTGCGTACTTTAAGACGTCTTGAAAAGGTGAAGGCAAAGCATAAGCCGATTCAATTCTATGACATGATGAAATGGTTTTTAACAGAAGATGATGCCATTCTACTGAACCGCTCTGAAACGAGTCCAGAGCACCTGCCGATCATTCGCGAAAAACTTTACCTCTACCTTTTGACAGCCTCTCGTTTTAACCTCATCTTTGACAAGATTGGGGGAGCTAATCCTGAGAGAGGAATCGATGCCTTGGCTGCAGAACTTCTTCATGAAAGAAGTTACTCTATTGTGGCAGGGGATTTTGCACGTCTCTTAAAGGCTAAGCTTGCCTATGAAGCGCATAAAGGGGTCCTACTTTGGGAAGTCCAATCGACCCATCTGGATCGTATTGTTCGAGAGCGAGGGACGCATGTCTTGAATGTAATGATTATGGGGGATGGAAAGACAACAGGTGTCATCCCTGCAGAAGATTATGCAGAAGCAGATGGAAAAGAAAGACTTGTTGTCAATGTGTGGCCAAAGTCGGTCAAAGGGCAATGTCTGGATCATATGGAAGCCAATCCTTATAGTCAGGGTGTGAATGCCTTTATCATTGATCGCAAGCGCAATTGGGACAGTGAACGCTTGTGGGCTTTAGTTAAAGTCTTTAGAAGTGCCTTGCAACATAGAGAGCAGCTCAATGTGACCCAAGAAGACCTGCAGTCGCTTCTCCTGCGCTTTATAGATGAAGCCGTTGATATTGAGGAAAGGTATCGTGCGGACTCTGCTGAATATAAGAAGCGGATGGGATACTATCAGCAGCTGATCCTAACTATAATGGATCATATCACTCTAAATGTCGATGAGATTCATGAAGCAGCGCGAGAAGATAAAGAGTTAAACTTTCCTCTCGGCAAGCGCAGAACATTAAAAGTGGAAGATGCACGCGCTCTTGAAGAGGTGATACTTCAGCTGTTAACAATTCCTGAAATTGAGCAGTACATTACGATCAAAGATGCAGAGCCTAAGGTCTTGCCAGCAAACGTTTTTGAAGAACATGTGGCGCCTGTCGTTGCTGCGAAGCTTGTGGCACTCTCTCAGCTTGAGATTCCCGTTGAACACCGCGATGCAATTGCAGCGTATCTCTGTGGGCGCTCGGAAGAGATTCCTCTTTGTGCGGTTAAGCATCCTCAGTACAAAACGCTTTGCATGATGCGAGGAGCATTAATGGTCATTATACCTAAGACGCTTGAAGAGCTCCCTCACAAACACTTTAACAAGGCATCAGCAGACAATAAAGTAGGTGGGGAAGAAAGAGATATAGATGTTCAATACGGAAAACCTAGTGAAGGAAACATGGGGACCGTTGAAGAGGCAGACTTTTTACTCCCTTTCAAAACATTTGTTGCTTCCTGTGTTCTGTTTGCAAAAGACCGCTTAAACGATGAACAAGTGATCCGAATGATTCGTTATCTCCAATCGAACGCCGAGAAAGAGGCAAAAGAGCGAGGGATTCACCAGGACAATACCGATGTTGCTAGGCAGTTTAGAGAAGTCCTTTGTCCAGGCGTAGAACTTTTCTCAATTGGAGAAGAGGTTGATGCAGAGGTTATTGAGCAGTTGCGACAAAGTGACGTAGTCACCCTAGCTTATGTGCGTGAATTTGTCCGACCCGCAATCAAATACTATCCCAAGCTCTTAGAGAGTAATGGGCAGGATATAATGAATCTCGCTAAAGTCCTTCGGATGCATACCGGAACGCCTGAAGAAGAGCTTCTTCCGGAAGAGACGAAAGCGGTTGCGCGAGAAGGAATTTTAGGGCAAAGTTTACACACCTTTGAGGCCCGGACTAAGGAAGTACGTGTTTTCAGTCGAAGTGCCCCTGAGGAGGTTTTAGAAACCGATGTGATTCAAGGGTTCTTTAATCTTAGCCGTATGCATCAGGCAATCACTGATCGAGGAGCGACACTGAATGGACTCACTCCTGAAGAGGTTGCGCGAAAGGTTTGGGTTGGAATCCGAGACGTACGGACCGATGTCAAAGGGGTGGTATTCTTCCAGAAAGACCGCCCTATGATTCTAACAGCAGCAGGAGTTCTTGCTCTTGCTGACAGTCGAGTTACACCTGAAGAATATGTGGTGATTTTCGATGAGATTCATACATATGCAGCGAACGTTCCTTTGAAAGACGGAGCAGTGATTCTCCACACGGTTGGAGAAACAACAACGTTTGAAAAAGAGACAGATCAGGCGCAGTACCGTGCAAGGGGAATCGAAAAGCGTGGTCAAAAACAGATCATTGCTATGACTCCTCATGTGAGAAGTAGAATCATTGACGAAGAGCGCATTCCCACAATACGTGAGTGTGGAAGATTCTTGGGAGCTAATGGATTCAAAGCAAGAAGCAAGCGAACATTCTTTATCAAGTGTCGTAAAGTAGAAAGCCAAGTCAAGCATGCGATCATTGAAAAAGCAGTGAGGGCACGGTCTGTTGAGCAAATGATCGCCATCTTCCGCGCGTTTACAGATGTCCTTGTCACCGATGTTTCAGATAATCCGGTAGATCTCTATGGATTTTTAAGAGTTTCAGTCGATAGCAATGTGGCGCTTAGAGCAATGCGTGATCGTCTGATTGCCCAACTTGTCACAAAACAAATCGGTGGCACACCGGTCTTTTCTCCTGAGGATCTCAGAGAGCTCAATGCGAGCCTCACTGAGGTCATCGAAGGAAGACGCTTCAAGCTTGCTGAGGAGCTTTACAAAGTGGTTCAAAGTCGAGTTATTGCAAAGATTGAGCATGCAGCCGATCGAGGGCCAGTTGCAACACGTTATGCTGCCTTCCTTCAGTTGGGAGTAAGGGCGTATCTAGCGTCCTTCTTTGATTCTGAGGAAGGGAGAGAAGAGAATCCTCTTGCAATCCTCAAAAATCGTGTGCTCCAGCAAGTGCAAACCCATTACTTTACCGTAGAAGAAGTGGCTGAAATTGAGGCGCAGCTAAATGCCATTGTGGCACAAGACAGAGCTCAAGCTGCTCAGCAGGTCCAAGCCTATAGTCGCACAGAAGGGCTTTCAACCGATGCGATTACAGCTATGGGAAGAGTTGTTCAAGTGCAGGTTCAAAATGAAGCAGAAGAAGAAGAGCAGCAAGAGCAAATCGAAGAGGTTAACAACTTGCAACAGGCTGGACTTGAAGATGAGCATCCTGTGCCTCCCGATGAAGATATTCGTTGGTCGTCGACGATAGATCCCACCAACTTGGATCAGTGGTTTCATCTAATGAACCCACGCGATGGATTCTCCAGAATGGGGCGTTACCGAGGATATACTCCTCCTCTCTTCCAGTTGAGTGAGGGATTAAAGCTTGCAGAAAGCGAAGCCATTCGCGCCTTTGCAGAGACCCTATCTCCTGCAATCTGCTGCTCATGGAATATGTTTAAGGTCTTTTCAAGTAGCGTGCGTGGGCGCGTTCTTGAACCATTTGGAGACCGGCAGAAGCCAATTTTTGAGGCCCTTCTTGTTCAAAATGGAGCGCAGCAAAAGATCATTCTTGTCGATCAAGAAGAAGCAGAGTTCTGGAGAGGAAAGCTTAAAGAAGATCGAGAACATTTAGAAGGTGCTAGTGTCTTTGGTAGTCGCCACTTAGGTCAAACCTTATTCAGACCCAGCACAGATAAGGCTATTGATCCTAACGTTAAAATCGCGCTTATTGATGTGCATACCGGTATCATTGCAGCAACTGGAGCAAACGCCGTTACGGAAGACGATGTAAATACCTATGTAATGAAGCGAGCACGTGCTCAATGTAAATTGATGGCAGGATACACCAATTATACTGAAGCTGAGCTAGAGGTGGTTGAAAGATGGGCAACACATAGAGGAGCCGATCGGATCATCAACTTCTTTGAACCGGTGGCTTATGCACATCACCCCAAAGAGAAGTATGACCGCTCGAATCTTCAAGAGCTCTTCTTCCGTCTTCAAGACCGTGTACGTGAGCCTGATCTCGTTAGAGTCTAAATACTGTTGAACCACCGAGAGCACAGAGGACACAGAGAAAAAAATCTCTCTGTGCTCTCGGTGGTTTTTTTCTTACTTAGAGGATTCAGCTCGTGGGCGACACCCTCTAGAGGGTTAGTAAGCTTTTGATGGTGTGACAGTGCAAGGGGAGAACATCTAGGGCTTTTTGGTGATATTCTTGCGCCAGGGCTTGGGCTTTTTCAAGGCCAAGGAGGGTGACAACGTTTGACTTTCCTTGAGCAGCGTCGCTACCGGCAGGTTTTCCCAGCGTTTCTGTGTCTGAGGTGACATCTAAGATATCGTCTTGCATTTGGAATGCCATCCCAAAGAGGGCGCCACATTCTTTTAAAGCGGCTTGCTCAATGTCTGAGGCGCCACTGAGAAGGGCGCCACATTCAAGCGCTGCACTAAATAAGGCTGCAGTTTTCCCCAGGTACATGAATTGAAGGATCTCCCAGTCAATGCTTTTTCCTTCAAACAGGATATCGACCAGTTGTCCTCCAATCATTCCATGCCCCCCTGCAGCTTTTGCAATAAGAGCTGTCACTTCTTGGGGAGCCCCACAGGTGGCGAGGATTTCAAAGGCGTAGGTGAGGAGAAAGTCTCCGACAAGGATTGCCTGTCCTTCCCCGTACACTTTATGGAGCGCAGGCTTTCCCCTTCGGAGATCGTCATCATCCATACAGGGAAGATCATCGTGAATGAGAGAGTAGGTATGGATCATCTCAAGAGCACATGCGACGTCTAGCCCCTTTTCAATAGGGGCGCTAAAGTCTTTGAGGCAAGAAAGGAGAAAGAGGGGGCGGAGGCGTTTTCCGGGAAGCATTAAGGAATAATGTGCTCCTTCAAAGAGGAGAAAGTGTAATCCTTCTCGCTTGGGAAGAAGGGCTTCTAGGCGCTCGTTAATCAAAGAGCGCAGGGTCGTTGAGGAGTCTGTGATCGTCATACCGTTTGCTTTTTTTAGCGTTGATCGAGCGGAGCTCGCTCAGGAGTGCAGCTGGAGTAGGAGGGACTCCAATGCCAAAATAGCGGTACCCCTTTGCTGCCATCTCCTTAGGGTGGTATTGATTCCGCCCATCAAAAAATGCATTGCCTCGCATTTTAGATAAAACTGTATTTAAATTCACGAAGCGAAATTGTTTCCATTCAGTTACGAGGACAATGGCATCAGCATGTTGTGCAGCTTGATACTCGCTGATGCAAAACCGGAGATTTTCTTCTCCTTTCAAAGCCTTTTTTGCATTGGGCATTGCAATGGGATCATATAAGCGGAGGATGGCCCCTTTTTTGAGCAGAGAATGGATCAGAGTCAGAGAAGGAGCATCTCGCATGTCATCGGTATTTGGCTTAAAGGCAAGCCCCCAAATGGCAATTGTTTTTCCTTGGATTCCCCCTTTCTTAGAAAAATAGTCAGAGATCCGTTTTGAAAGGCGTTTTTTTTGTTTTTCATTAATTGCTTCCACAGCTTCAAGCAGGGGAGTCTCACACTTAAGTTCAGCAGAGAGCGCGCAAAGCGCCCGAATATCCTTAGGGAAGCACGATCCCCCATAGCCTGCTCCTGCATATAAAAAATGGTAGCCAATGCGGTGGTCTGCGCTCATTCCTTTGCGGACGGCATTGATATTTGCGCCCACCTTTTCACACATCCAAGATAGTTCATTCATGAAGGAGATGCGGGTAGCAAGCATGGCATTAGAGGCATACTTTGTCAGCTCGGCTGATTCGATATCCATGATGAGTATCCGATCATGATTGAACGTAAAAGAAGAGTACAGACGCTTGAGAACCCGCGTGGCTTTTTCACTATCGCTTCCAATAATAATCCGATCGGGTTTCATGCAGTCGTCAATGGCAGACCCTTCCTTTAAGAATTCCGGGCAAGACACAACATCAAAAGGAATGTCTTCTTCTAAATGGTCACGAATGAGTCCTTTTAAGAGCTTCACCGTTCCCACTGGAGCTGTTGATTTGTTGACAATCACGGTATAGTGGCGGAGGTGCTTTCCAATGGCCTGCGCCGCTGCTTCTACCTGGGAAAGGTCGGCCTTTCCTGTTTTTCCTTCAGGAGTGCCGACAGCAATGAAGCAGGCTTTTGCGTTTTGAACATCTTCATAACTTGTTGAAAACTGTAATCGTTTCCCCTTTTGGTTCCGCTCGACAAGCTCTTTGAGTCCCGGCTCATAGAAGGGAATTGTTCCTTTTTTTAACTTTTCGATCTTCGATTTGTCGATGTCGATACAAGTGACGGTGTGTCCCATCTCCGCAAAACATGTTCCTGTGACAAGTCCAACATATCCAACGCCAATGACAACGATATCACTCATGACCCTTTCTCCAGTATTCCTTCATGCAGAGTATAGATAAAGTCACACTGCTTTGCAAGGGCGTGGTTATGGGTGACGACAATTAATCCTTTACGAAGTTTTTTTGCCGCTTGAATCAGAATGTTATGGATCTTTGCTGAATTGGTGTCGTCGAGGTTTCCTGAGGGTTCATCCGCAAGGATAAGATCTGGGTGGTTACACAGAGCTCTGGCAATAGCAGCCCGTTGTTTTTCCCCTCCAGAAAGTTGTTTGGCAAGATGGTGAAAGTGACCTTCAAGGCCGACATCGGTTAATAGCTGTTTGGCATCTTCTTCGCGGGCTCCTCTCCGTCCAATGCGGCTTGGCATTAAGACATTTTCTAAGACAGAATATTCATCTAAAAGATTGTAGTTTTGAAAGACAAATCCAATATGCTGGTTTCTGAGGTAAGGGCCTTGATCTCCCAAAGCATTCTTCCCAGCAATTTCAAGAGAGCCGCTGCTTGGAGCATCCAAAGTGCCTAGAATATGGAGGAGTGTACTTTTCCCCACCCCAGAAGGCCCCATGATGGCAACCGTTTCTCCTGGATTCACCGTTAGCGATACTCCCTTTAGAATCTCACACCGTGAGGGATGGAGAAACTCTTTCTTCAGGTCTTTGGCAACAAGAACAGGCATTATTCGGACCTCAAGATGTGTGAAGGGTGAAGCTTCGTTGCTTTAACCGCAGGCACAAGACCCGCTAACAAGGAAATTAAGGGGGTTGCAATCAAAATAAATGTGAGGGCATGGTGGCTCAATTGATTGGGAAGAGATTTTCCATAGAAGACCACATTAAACGCTTCGTGTCCCTGCAAGAAACTTAAGAAACTCACGACACTATCGATATTGTGAAGAGTTAAGATAGCCGCTCCCGTCCCCATTAAAGTCCCTAGTGTTCCCATGATTCCTCCACAAAGGGTAAAGATCAGCGCAATGCTTTTCTTCGAAGCTCCCATGGCACTTAAAATGGCAATCTCCCGCTTCTTATCATTTACAAGAATGACAAGGAGGGAAATGATGTTACTGCATGCCACAATCAAGACAATCCCCCCAATCATTGTGAATAGATACTTATCGCTTTGAAACTGCTGCAAAAGGTCTTTTGCAAAATCATATTCATGGAAAGTTGTGATTTTCCAATAAGGGGAAAGCCCAGCCTGATCAAACGCAGCTTCTAGCTTTTCCTTGATCCCTTTTGCACTGCCTAAGTCGTCTAAATAAACTTGGATTCCATTCACCATATTGGGATCATAGAGAGATTGTGATGATGCATTGATCGCATGTACAAGTTCTGAATCTGTTAAAATGACTTTGGCTCCGATCGCCATGACCCCCGGGTCATAAAAGCCCACCACACGCACAGGAAGGCGCTGCTCTTGCACCGAACTACTTGTTGCAGCTCCGTAAGAGAAATATCCGATATCGCCTAATCGAACCTGATTATTCTGGAAATGTTTGGGAAGGACAGCTCCTGGAACAGCTCCCTTTGGGAGAAAGGTTTCTTCACCTACCGTATAGGGCCAAGGAGGCATGATATCGGGTGTTTTCTCGAAATGCTGGGTCACGCGTGCTTTTGAAATTTCAATTCCATCCCAAGGAATTTGCCCAGAAAGGGGCTTTCCTTGAAGTACGGCTTTCACCTGAAAGCGGAGATCCTGAAGGGATTGGATCCCTTTGAGATCATAAGGAGAAAGCGTGGCGTCCATTGTCAAGCGCCCTTCAATAAAGAGGGGCACTGCAAAGCTAACGATATGACTGCTTCCATCCTTCCCCACGTAATGGAGGCGTCCTTGTTTTTTTTGAAGCTTTCCATTTCCCTCTTTTTTATCCAGGGGGAAAACCACTTGACTCACCATCCCATTTTTGATGGAACCATAGACATCAAACGCTTCCCCCTCTGGAAGAAGAGAGGATAAAGCTTGCCAGCGGTGAGAAGAGGTCTTCATTTCTTGGATCTCGACATGGCTGAGAAGGGAATGCAAGCGCGTCTGAAATTCTGTGATAGAAACCTGCTGAACTGCTTCGGGAGTTTCTTCACTGACTCCACTCATTGATACATCAGTTAAAAAGAATAGGTGGTTCAGATCTTCCACCCGAGGCGTTTCAATGAGTTTTGTGAGGAGAGGACTTTTTCCACTAAACGAGGAAATGTAGGAGACCTGCGTTAAATATCCTTGTCCACGTTCTTGAGATGAGGAGAACAAAACCCCTTGAGGGCGGACCATGCGGAGCTTGAGTACAGCTCCCGATACTTCATAATCCTGTGCACTTAGATTAAAGCGATCCAAAATCCCAAATACATCTTTGACAAGATCCTTTGGAGTCCCATCGGCATGGCTCACCTTTTCAGGCCACCGCTTGGGGATTTCTTGATCTTCATACGCATTGTAGGGATCTGTCAGGAGGGCTGAAGCTTTTTCACCAATGCTTTTATATCGGTAATCAGAAGCATTACTGACACTATCGATTTGATAATAATAGGAATGATAATAGTCTTCGGTAGGAGTGATCTGAATCGGAGCATTCAAAGAGGTGAGTTTTTTGAGCCAATTCTTTTCGATCCCGTCTGTCACAGATAGGAAGACAAGGACAAGCCAAACAACGAGCGAAATAACCCCGACAGACATCAGGGCAATTAGGGACATCGAAAGCTGCCTTCTCCTCGGGATGAGGTACTTGCGGGCAATCGAAAATTCAAAAATCACTTGGCTTCTTTAAAAACGACGTGGCGTCTCAAGGTTTTATCGAACTTTTTTAACTCAATCCGGTCAGGAGTGTTTCGTTTGTTCTTAAATGTCCAATACGTTTCAGCACTTTCTGTGCTTTTTAATCGAATCTTTTCGCGTGCGCCTTTCTTTGCCATAATTCAAAATCCTTTTTTCCAACTAATCATACCCTATCTTCAGAAAAATGTCTAGCACCTATAGATGCATCAGGAGGTTATACCCAAACAACTTCAAAAGTTGGATTTTCGACTGCGCCAAAGCACCGTAATTCGCCGATTTTAAGTGACCCTATATTACTAATATTGCGCCACTTAAAATCGACGAATTCCGAAAGCTTTCGCGTTGCCCAAAACCAAGTTTTGAAGTTGTTTAGGTTCTTTAATCGC
>JAGROF010000066.1 GCA_020440405.1 Chlamydiia bacterium | reverse complement strand
GTCAACGATCTCTCCCGCGGCGCCCTCATCGACGACATCGTCTACACCATCGCCATCACCGCCATTCAATCCACCTAAGCTAGAACAACTTCTTGTGAGCTGTAAGGCTTTAAGTAAGAACTTCTCTGACTAGGCACCATCGTATCAGGATTCATATTTTGCCGTTCATTTAAGTTTCTTTCCCAATTTTCCTTATTATCAAGAGCCTCTCCAGCAGCTTGTACTGTCGTATTAATCCCACTAATGGCCAAAGCACCAGCAACAGGCGGGTTAAATGGAGCAACGACACAAGCCGCCACAATTTGAGCAACTCCGAACCAGTATTTTATCTTCACACCTTTAGATTGGTTTCCCTTACACAGTACAACATTTGGCGCTGTAACACCCTAGGCGGAAATAACCTTACTCTCTCCTGACTGAAAACATTTTGCTTTGGCATAAAGCTCTCTAATTGACTGAACCGTTTCTTCCGAAAGCGTGGTTCCTTCGAGTTTGTCCAAAGCCTCGTCCATAAGAGCAGCGCTTTCAACAATATTTCCTTCAAACAGTAAAACTGTTGCTCTTAACCCCTGGATTGTAGGCAACATATGTGGCTCATATCTTTCCCATTCATCTAGTATTTGATGACATCCATTAATATCTTGCTCAATGAGCTTCTCAGCAAATAGTTCGGAATACTTTTCGTTCATATTCGAAAATACCAGAATAGGTAAAAGCACCACCCCTAATAACCACTTTAACATAAATCACCCCTTACTCATGATTACAAAAAAGAAAACTAAACATACAACGCCAAAGATCAATAATACACTTCCTTTTGTAAGAGATTTTTGATCTTCGTTTCTCCATCCGGTTTTAATCGGAAGAAGACTTCTAGGGATACAAATAAATGCCCCTAATGCTAAGAGTGGGCGCAAGATTAAGAAAGTCCAAGAATAGATATCCATAGCTTACTCCAAAGGTTCTTGTTATTTTTTCCAGAAAACATCTTAACCGATATCATTCTTTTCGCAAGATCTTTTACTTCGAATTGTGAATTAAGGAGGTTCATCTCTTCTGCAAAGGGACGTGCCGACAAGAGAGGCACACTGCTGAGCAGCCCATGGTTCTGATCTGGCTCTGCAAAATGGGTTTGAAGGAGGGGGAATCAGTGCTCCCCGCACAGGCCTCCGATGGAAAATCCATTTGGCTTGCCAGATCGAACCCCAAGGGGCGGCAGGGGGCGCTAGCCGCCCGACGCATCTATTATCTTTGACAAGCTTCGGTCTTATCAACAGACTATGAAACTTTACACCTTTACACCCTTATGAATTGGCAATCAATTATTGGGATCAGTTCATTAAGCATTGGACTAAACTCGACAACGTGTTATAACGAAAAAAAATAGTGCTTTGTTGAGTTAGGTATCATGAGAAAAATAATAAGGTCTCTCGTTCTTTTTAGTTTTGTTGGAAGTCTTTTGATTCTATTCACCGGATGCGACTCCAGTCGAGAAGTCGTAAGTAATGTCAGTGAAAAAGAAGCAAATATTATCCTTGTTTTACTAGAGAGTAAGGGGATTCCTGCGATGAAGCAAATGGCAGCATCAACGGGCATTGCAACGGAAGGCTCCTCCTCGAAATACTCCATTATGGTCCCCGAAAAATATTCCATCGAAGCGATTGCCTATTTGAACCAAAATGGGTTTCCTCGTGAAAAAGGAACGACGCTTTTAGATCTTTTTGCAAAGCAAGGACTCATGACTTCTGATAAAGAAGAAACGATTCGGTATCAGGCAGGATTGGCACAACAATTGACCAACACGATTTTGATGATTGACGGTGTGATTGATGCAAATGTGCAGATCTCTTTCCCTCCAGAAGATCAGGGGCTTGGAGGACAAGAGGCTCAGCAAAAACAGATTACTGCTGCGGTTTATGTGAAACATCAAGGGGTGATCGATGACCCCAATATCCACTTAGAAAATAAGATCAAGCGTCTCATTTCTGGAAGTGTCACGGGCCTAGATATCAATAATGTCACAGTTGTCTCCGATCGCTCACGGTTTACCGACATCACCTTAGAGCAGATGCCTGAAGCATTAGGCGGAAAACCCGGTGAGTATGTCAGTGTCTGGAACATTGTCATGAGCAAAAACTCCGTGGCGCGCTTCCGCGTTTTATTCTTCATCATTACATTTATCGCTGTTGTCTTAGCGATTGTCTTGGGATGGATCAGCTGGAAATTTTACCCTCAACTCAAAAAGAAAGGAGGATTGAAAGAACTCTTCAATCCCATTCCTTTAATCAATAGTATTCGCAAGAAGTCTCCCCCCGGAGAAGGAGGTTCATGAGCACCTCTTCTTGGATTGTCTTTAAAAATCTTTTAGAGCGGGATGGCGCAGGGCTTCAATCCTCAATTGGCCGCTACCTTTCTCGAGAAGAAATGGAAAAGCTCGAAAGTTCCCGTGCCGCTCATGGAGATCCCTTTAGCCACACAATATCCATGACGGAACGTTTAGGAAAAATTCACTATTCCTGGCTCATTACCTTCCTTGAGCCATTTGCAGAGTCTGACAAACAGATGATCCTCTCCGCCCTTGATGAAACTCAAGCAAGCAAACTTCAAAAACACTTCCATCTGCCAGACCAAGCTCTCCCTCTTAAGGGCATTGCTAAGGATTACTTGGTCTCAGCGGTTTATGAATGGCTTATTTCAGATCAGAAAGAGTTTCTTCCCCTTGAATTTTTGCCCCATCATCCATTAACCCCTCTATTGAGTCTCTCTAAAAAAGAGCTCCAACGTCTCGTTGATTATTTAGGACTGCATGATTTAGCGATGGAACTCAAGCATGTGATCAAGTCCGAGCAGATTAAAAAAATCCAAAAGGTCTTAACATCTGAAGAACGGAAATTTGTGAAATCTCTTCTGAAAAAGAAAGAACCTCTTTCTTTTGCACGTTTGAACCTTGACGGATGGAATGGTGATGGTGAAAAGCTAAAAACCATTCTGCACCATCGTGGCTTTAACCGATTAGCAAAAGCTCTGTTTGGGTGCCACCCCTCTTTTCTTTGGCATTTATGCCACCGCCTCGATACAGGTCGAACAAAAATTCTTCGGAAGTTTTTTACCGACATTAATAACGAGGAAGCCCACCAAGCATTGATTCAACAAATTCTAGAACTCATCCCCAAGGTGTCTTCATGAGCAAATATTTTTCATTAATCTATTCAGGTGAAATTCATCAGGGGTCAGAGGGAAAAATTATCCCTGCGGAAGAACTCAGCGAGCTCCTTAAAGCTTCAGAAGTTCTCCAAAAAGCACGCACAGATGTGAAGACTTACCTCGAAAACAACAAAGAAGAATGCCAAAAGCTTTTAAACCAAGCGGAAGAAGCAGGATTCAACAAAGGGCTTGCTGAGTTCAACAAACAAATCATCCATTATCAAGAACGGGTCAAGCAAATGGAGCATGAGCTCCAGAAAGTGATCCTTCCTCTCGCTTTGAAAGCAGCCAAAAAAATTGTCGGCCGAGAACTTGAGCTTAAGCCTGAAACGATTGTAGATATTGTGCGCCAAACCTTAAAGCCTGTCACGCAAAATCACCACATTAAAATCATTGTCTCGAAACAGGACCGAGAAGCGCTCGAAAAAAAGAAGGGCGAGCTGAGACAAATGCTCGAGCATGTCCAAACATTTATCATAGAAGAAAGGGAAGATATTACACCTGGGGGTTGTATTATTGAGACCGAAGCTGGTATCATCAACGCAAGTTTAGAAAACCAGTGGCGCGCTCTCGAATCTGCCTTCGAGGCGTTTATGAAACGATAATGATAATTATACCGACCGTTCTTCAAAATTTGGAAATTTGCCAAAGCCAGTACTCGAGATTTAGTTCTATCGAAGCAGTCTCCTATCCAAAAGATAGAAGCGATGCAGATAGGGCTAAAGATCGAGATGCTGGCGCAGGAAAAAACCAAATTTTGAAGAACGGTCGGTATGGAAAACCATTCCTCCTTCTTTTCTTCTTTCTTTGCTGTTTTGTGTCTCAGTCTGCTTTTGCTCAAGAAGGGGATGATATCGCAGGCGCCATTGCAAGAATTGCCGAACAAGCGCAGCAAGGAGACGCCGCTACCACGCAAGAGGAACCTTCCAGTGATCAAGGAGGAGCGGAGCCAAACGTCATCACCATGATGGCGGTGATCACGCTAATCGCGCTTCTTCCCTATGCCATTATTCTCCTCACTTCCTTTTTAAAAATCGTCATTGTTCTTTCTCTTTTAAGGAACGCCTTAGGCGTTCAACAATCGCCCCCTAACCAGGCTCTCACAGGAATTGCACTTCTGATGAGTATTTACGTGATGTTTCCCACCTGCGTTGCCATGTATGATGCTGGGAAGGAATACATTACAAAGGATGCCCCCAAGAATCTTTTTTCCCAAAGCTCAGCGGTCTATATCTATAATGTGGTGGAAAAAACAAAAGAGCCTTTAAAGAAGTTTCTAGTCCGAAATATGACAGTCAGCCACCAAAGAAATTTCTACCAGCTGGCGTATCGAAGCATGCCTAAGGACTTTCAAAAAGACTTAAAAATGGATGACTTCATAGTTCTCGCGCCTGCCTACATTACATCACAGCTCAAAGGTGCCTTTGAGATCGGAGTCTTAATCTACCTTCCCTTTTTCGTCATCGACCTTGTCACATCCAATATTCTTCTTGCGATGGGGATGATGATGCTTTCCCCTTTAACAATTGCCCTTCCTTTAAAACTTCTATTAATTGTCATGACGGACGGATGGACACTTGTCATTCAGGGGCTGGTTCAAACTTATAAACAGTAGGAGGCTTTCTTGTACGAATCGGAAATCTATCAACTTTCCTACCAAGCACTACTGCTCATCTTAATCCTATCGGGCCCCCCCATCCTGATCAGTATGACTCTAGGGTTGTTCGTTGCCATTTTTCAAGCCGCCACCCAGATTCAAGAGCAAACACTCTCTTTTACTGTGAAGCTTGTTGCTGTAATCATGACGCTTATCCTCATGGGAGGATTTTTAAGCGCACAAATTATGCAGTATGCCAATACAATCTTTAATAACTTTCCGAAGTGGCATACATGAACTATATCAACCTCCTTTCGAACCTTCCAAACATCAGCGTAATGGGGGTCATTTCTCTTTTCTTTTTGACTTTAATGCGTATTGCCCCTTCCATGGTCTTAGCTCCCTTTTTTGGAGCTAAATTAGCTCCTGGGATCGCGCGCATGGGGCTTTCGATTTGCATTGCCACGATTTTCCTCCCCTTTATTGCAATGAAGGTGCAGGGGCCTTTTGGATTTGATATGGCCTTTGTTTTTCTTTCCCTCAAGGAAATTCTGATTGGGATCATCTTAGGATTCTTTATTACGATTCCCTTCTATATGGTCCAGACAAGTGGAACCACCATTGACTACTTGAGGGGAGCCTCTATTATGCAATCCCAAGATCCCTCGATGCAGACACAAACCTCCCCCATTGGAGTCCTGTATAACTATATTCTCATTGTCATTTTTTTTCAGATCAATGGACCGTTTCTCTATTTTGATGCCTTGATGCGTTCTTATGAACTCATCCCCGCCACAGAACTGATCAACCCTGCATTCTTAGGGACTAAGAGTGCGTTTTGGAAGATCGTGTTTGACATCGTCAACCAGATCGTTACCATTGCCATTCAAATGGCAGCTCCTCCTCTTGTTGCCATCTTAATGGCAGAAATGTTTCTAGGGATTGCCAACCGATTGGCCCCTCAAGTTCAAATTGCTTTCCTTGGAATGTCGATCAAATCCCTCTTGGGACTTGCACTCCTTTGGGCTGCTTGGTTCTTTATCTTAAGACAATTCACCAAACAAGCCCTCAATTGGATCGAGCTTCTCGATAAACTGATCTATTACATGAAACCTCTAGTGCCTTCTTGATTTTTTTTTGAAAGCCCCCTAGTCTTGTACAAAAACAAAAGGATCAACCATGAAACCACTTCTTGCTTTTCTTCTTTTAGGAACCACAGCTCTTTTTGCGATCGAATATGAAACCCCTCACCCTGCTGCAGGAAGTACAACGCCTAAGGAATACATCACTCCCAATGCAGGCCCTGGAGTTGATCATGGCATTGACGCCTTTATCACAGGAGATTTTATTTATTGGACAGCGCGTGCAGATAATCTTGCATACATTAAGACCGGAGTCGGAAACGCGGTCACTTCTGTTGGAAAAGGAAGCGCAAAATACCCCAATTGGGACTGGAATCCTGGATTTAAAGCAGGCATTGGGCTGAACCTTCCTCATGATAGTTGGAATGTTTATGCAGAATACACTTGGTTTTATTCAAGCGCGTCTGGAACCACTCGTGCTCGCGGAAACGGAATGCTTCCCACTTGGGACATTGCAAACATCACCTCTTTCTCCATAAGACCTGATACAATTACCCAAGCACAAGGGGAGTGGGATATCCACTTTTATGCCATTGATGTCAGCTTGGGGAGAAACTTCTTTATTAGCCGTTTTTTGACGTTACGTCCCTTTGTAGGATTTAAAGGAAGTTGGATTGACCAAGACTACAAAGTCCGTTATGCCCTTGAAAACTTATCAACAACGACTTCCCTTCGCATGGAAAACGATCAGGATTTTTGGGGGGTAGGTCTGTGCTCAGGAATCGAAACAGCTTGGCATATCGATCCTTCTTGGAGCCTTTATGGAAATCTTGCCCTATCAGCCCTCTGGAGCCAATTTGAAGTGCACCGAAAAGATATTCGCACAGATTCAAGAAATGCCGGTGGAAACAACAATCCCCCTTTAAACACCCCCGTTACTTTTTACAACTCCAACAATAACTTTCATACGCTGAAAGGGATTTTAGAGTTTGGAATGGGTTTGCGCGCACAGTGGTGGCTGTTTGAAAACCGTTATCACTTCCTTATCCAAGCAGGATGGGAGGAACAACTGTGGATCAACCAAAACAACTTCGACAAAAGTCATTTTGTAATGACAAACCATGGAGATTTACTCTTACAAGGACTCACCATCAAACTCCGTTTCGATTTCTAGGACATGCAAGGTTTTTTCCACGCAAAGCTTTTTTTGCTTGCAAAAGAAATCCCAAGTAGCGTTTGATGTTAATTTAAATGTAAAAAAAATCCCCTTCTAATGGCCTGAGAGCAGGAAAAAGGGGGTGCACAGCAAAAAAATGTGCCCCTTTTATTCTCAGATAAGATAGAAGGGAAAAACATGAACGATTGATATTTTATCATTTCTATAACAGGGAGAACATTCAGAATGGAAATGAAACTCAGGAAACTCTGGCCTCTTATTGGGGCACTTTGTGTAACTGCGTTTAGTTCTGCTTTTGCTCACAGCAACTACTCTAGCAGTGGTAACGGCAGCAGCAGCACTTATGGGTCCGGTATGGATTCAAGCAGTAGCATGCAATCAGGACAAGGAACCTACCAACGTGGGACCTTTAGAGAAATCACACCCGCTGCAGGCCCTCGTGTCGCGCATGGTGCAGATGTCTTTATTACAGCAAACTTCATTTGGTGGAAAGCTCAGCAAGATGGCCTGCGTTACGCATCAAGTGGTGTTAACACAACAACAACAGCTGCAGATCCATTTGCTAGCGCTTCTACAGGAAAAAATAAATTTGTAGGATCAGATTGGGATCCTGGATTCAAAGTAGGGCTCGGTCTGAACCTGAGTCATGACGGTTGGGATCTATTCGCCCAATACACTTGGTTACACTCGTCTGACTCAAACTCTATCTCTAGCAATGATGCCGTTGTTTCAAATTTTGCTGCAAATAGTGGACAAATCAACGGTAACCCAACACTCATGTTTGGAACTAGAGCCACTGGAAAGTGGGATCTCCACTTCAACGTCATTGATGTTGAACTCGGACGCAACTTCTATCTTAGCCAATTCCTCACAATGAGACCCTTTATCGGTTTCAAAGGGACATGGCAAGACCAAGATACCCGCTTTAACTACGAGTCGACAGGCTTCAACATTGATGGAGTTCCTACTCCAGCAACTGGACCTTACCGTATTCACAACCATGTTGACACATGGGGAATCGGGGTTCGTGGCGGATTGAACCTTGCCTACTACATGGCAAAAAGCTGGAGCATCTACGGAAACCTTGCTTGGACCAGCATGTGGGCCGATTATGATGACCTCAAGCGTACTGATACGCTTGATGATGCAACAACTGGAAACTCTTCACGAAGAATCAACATCAGCAACGACTCTTACTACACCATTAAGTATGTTGCTGAGACTGAAATTGGTCTTCGCTGGGAAATCTGGTTCTACGATGACAACTACCATTTTGCAATCCAAGCAGGATGGGAACAACAAGTTTGGAT
>JAGROF010000065.1 GCA_020440405.1 Chlamydiia bacterium | reverse complement strand
ATAAAAAAGCCCTCACAAGGAGGGCTTTTTCATCTTTGGAGACGCTTGCTCTTTTAGAAATCCCACCTAAAATCAAGTGTGATTCCATAAAAGGCAAT
The DNA here is from genome assembly GCA_020440405.1 of Chlamydiia bacterium. Lineage (GTDB taxonomy): Bacteria > Chlamydiota > Chlamydiia > Chlamydiales > Simkaniaceae > Neptunichlamydia. The sequence continues at coordinate 2,933 of JAGROF010000065.1, read as the reverse complement.
GTCTTCAGAGTATCTTTCATACTTAAGCTCTGAGAAATTATCGATCTTAAGCATTTGGTTTTGACGCCACCAATACTCTGCTTCAAACCCAAGCCCAATTCCAATATGATGCTGATCATGATGTAAATAAGTATCATAACGCATTCCAAGTTGGAAGTTGACCATGGGAGAAAATGCATTGCGGTTGGCATGCAGTCGGATACGAGCATCCTCTACCGCACTATACCGTTCCTTATGGTCAACATCAAAGTGACCCAAAAGAAGCGCTCCAGAAACATTTCCAAAAATGCTTAGCTGATTCCCCATATACCAACGGGTATCAATCCCTGTGCGAGGCCCTAGACCCCAAAAGTCAGAGTCCTCTTTCACATGCACAGTATTTCCCTGAAGCCCAAGAACGTTAACGCCTTGATTAATTGTCAGCTCACCACCAGTATAACGAGTGCGTTGTTCTTGATCGATCCACGCTGTTTTAAGTCCCCAAAAAGGACGCAACGAAACCGTTGAGCTGATATAATAATCTCGTCCAAGCTCTAGATCGACTGCCTGATAGTCAAGGTCATACATTGACTTTGCACTTGTACAGTAGAAGAACTCTCCCACCGTTTGATTCTGTGCAGGTGCTGTCGTCAAAAAGCTAGATCCACGCAACGGGATGACCGAACTATTGAGCCCAGCCCTAACTGAGTCAGATCCACTCGTTTCCCACCAGGTGTATTGTGCTCGAACATCCCAACTATCATGGTCAAAGTTGTATCCAAGCCCAACGCGAAGACCCCAGTCCCAATCAAATTCCATGCTCTTCTTTCTCCCTTTAACAGGAAGAGTACCCACTGGATCTTGATCGGTGTAAGCATACTCCGTTCCACCAACTCTTGTTTTCCAAAATAAAACATCAAAGGAGATAAACCATCCACGACCATCTACATCAGGGCGAGCTGATGCAGTATTTGCGCCATAAGTTCCTATCGCTGTCTCTGTTCCTACCTGCTTCATTTGCTGTTCGAGCTCATTCAATCGAACTTCTCGATCAGCTGCTGCATAGGTTTGGGAAGAGATCATAAGAAAGGAAAGGATGCCCACTCCAATATTCCTTAATTGTCTCACCTTCATCTTTTTACCTCTTGAGGGGGTTAAATATAATACGTCTTAGTTCCCTGATATAAAGTATGATGCTGAATTAATAAAGGAATTTTTATGAAAATATGATGGGGCAAATATTAAGTGTTAATTATCAATAGAATAAAACTTCAATTATTCTTGTTCGATAATGTCTAGAAACGCTTGCAGTTGCTTGGAACGGGTGGGATGGCGCATTTTGCGCAGTGCTTTTGCTTCAATCTGACGCACCCTTTCCCTTGTTACCTTAAATCGAACGCCCACTTCCTCTAAGGTTTTTGGCTTTCCGTCTAATAACCCAAACCGCTCGATCAATACCGTGCGTTCTCGATCGGTCAAAGTCGATAGAACCTCGTTCATCTTATCTTTTAAGATAGAGTATCCCGTGGCTTCATCCGGAGACTCAATCGTCGTATCCTCAATAAAGTCTCCAAACTGACTTTCACCACTATCTCCTACTTCAGCTTGAAGAGAGATGGGATGTTGGGCAATTTTATAAATTTCACGGATGCGCTCAGGAGTCAGTCCCAGCTCAGTGGCAAGCTCTTCCGGTGTCGGCTCCCGCCCAGTCTCCATCATTAGCTTTTTAGCTCCTCGCAAGACCTTGTTAATAGTCTCAATCATATGGACAGGAATACGAATTGTACGTGCCTGATCTGCAATAGCGCGAGTCACAGCTTGGCGGATCCACCAAGTTGCATAGGTCGAAAATTTATACCCTCGACGGTATTCAAATTTTTCAACCGCCTTCATTAGACCCATATTTCCTTCCTGAATCAAATCAAGAAAGGAGAGCCCTCGATTGGTATACTTTTTGGCAATAGAGATTACAAGACGGAGGTTGGATTCAACCATCTCACGCTTGGCCTCTTGACTCTTGTCCATCCACCTCTGCAGCATCCGGACATCTTTTTTAAACTTATCTAAAGTTCGTCCTGCCGCAAGCTCTCGCTTGGCAAGCTTGCGCTCGGCTGCCATGAGCTTCGCTTTTGCAAATCGATTTTTCTCTGCTCGAGGGATAAGCTCTTGAATCTCTTTCTCAAGCGTCAAGAAGCGATCATAGGAAGAAAGGATCACTTCGCCAAAGTCTTCTGTAATATTATGACGGAAATGCATCCGTCTCAGGTAGGCTTGTGTGCGAACATTGCACTTTTCCACGTCCTCAGACAGCTTCACTTTTTCGACTTTGGAAAGTTTTGGATCTAGAGACTTTATCAAGAGATTTTCGAGGGCCAGGTCCTCTTTATTGAGAAGTTCCTTCAGTTTAGGAAGTTTCTTCAAGAAAGATCCCTTATCATCGATCTCCTTCTCAGCAATAATCTTGTCAAAACGGTCTTTTCCAGAGATTAAGTAGTTTGCAATCGAAATCGATTCCCGAGTCGAATAGCGAAACCGCATAATAATCCTCTCGATCTGGATCTGCGCTTTCTCAATTCGCTTGGAAATCTCGACTTCCTCCTCTCTAGAAAGAAGAGGAACCGAACCCATTTCTTTGAGGTACATCCGAACAGGATCATCACTACTCCCTTCCATCCGCTTGGGAAGAGACTCCATTTCCTTGGCCTCTTTCTTCCTTTCTTTCTGGCGGTCCACCTCAGATTGATTCAAAATCTGAATGTCCATTCCACTGAGGAAAATGAGAACTTGATCGATTTGCTCAGCTGAGTCAAAGGTCATCGGGAGGATTTCATTGATTTCCTCGTACGTGATATACCCTTGCTCTTTAGCAATAGCTACAAGCTCTTCAATTTTCTGTTGATGCTGGGGATCGAAACCCTGGCTGAATGCGGATTTACTCATGGTCTCCTAAAAGA
>JAGROF010000064.1 GCA_020440405.1 Chlamydiia bacterium | reverse complement strand
CGGGAGCTTAGAAAGCCATGCGGGAATAAAGCGACAGGCTTCTCCTGTCAGGTCTACGACCTCATTTGTATGAGTAGAGAACTGCTCGGGTTCTAAAATTCGAGCGCTTTGGATGGCACCAGTTGTCATTTGAATCCTTTCGGTTGTTAAAAAAGGATTCGAGGATGTCAAATTAAAAAATTAATGTCACGCAAAAACTTTATTCAGAGGGGTTTTGGAGCATTTCTTGGATTTTATCGAATGCGATAATGACCCCTTTGGTGTTTTTGCCTCCCGCTTGCGCGGTGTCTTTCTTGCCGCCTCCTGATCCTTCGACAATTTGAGCAATCTCTTTAATGATCACATTGGCGTGGATCCCTTGAGCCACAAGGTCAGGAGAGACACGGAGAAAGAGCTGGCACCGCTCCCCTTCGATAACGCAGAGCAAGAGGACGCCACTTTTCATCTTGTCGAGTAGGTCAGAAGAAAGGTCATTCAGCTCTTTTCTGGTGACATCGACAACGGCACTAAGGATTGGAACATTGTTCACCTTTTTGATCTTACCCATCAGGGCCGAGGACAGCTCAGAAAGGTGTTTTTTCCGGGCAAACAGGGCCTGTTCTTTTAAACTTTCGTTTTCTTTCACAAGTGCGATCAAGGATTCTTCGACTTTGGGGATGTTTGCTTTAAGAGTGAGGGCAATGTTGGTGAGTTGATCTTCTAGGGCGTAGCGCAGTTTCTCTGCCTCTGTTCCTATCACCGCTTCGATCCGTCGGACTCCTTTTGCAATGCTTCCCTCCTTTGCGATGCGGAAGTAGCCGATTTCCCCTACATGATTGACATGGGTGCCTCCACAAAGCTCTTTGGAGTAGCTATCGATATCGACAACACGTACGGTTTTCCCATATTTCTCTCCAAAGAATTGTTTGATCTCTGGGTGCTTTTGCACTTCTTCCATCTTCAATTCATAGGTTTTGAGTGGCTTGTTTTCCCAAATCTTTTCATTGACAAGTTGTTCAATTTGCCGCACTTCTTCTCGCGTTAAGGGCTTGTGATGATTGAAGTCGAAACGGAGGCGTTTGGACTCGACAAGAGATCCTGCCTGACGAATATGAGATCCTAAAACTTTTTGCAGGGCCCAATGGAGAAGATGGGTAGCGGTATGGTGTTTAGCGATGCGACTGCGCCTCTGAACATCTACATGTGCCATGACAGGCTCTCCGACCATTAGAACCCCTTCTTTAAGGACTCCATGGTGGGCGATCACTCCTGGGTAAGGGGTTTGGCAATCGGTGACTTCAAAATGGGCCTTTTCATGGGTGAGCGTTCCTCGGTCCCCAATTTGTCCTCCTTTTTCAGCATAAAAAGGGGTGGTATCCAGGATGACAAGGCCTTCTTGGCCTGCTTTCATGATATCGACAGACTGTCCGTCAATCATAAGCCCTTTAATGGTGCCTTCTTCCTTTGTTTCATCGTACCCGACAAATGTTGAGGTCCCATGGTGTTTTACAAAGTCTTCGAAGATGGATGCCTCTGCAGTTTGCTTATGAGAGGTGTGGGCTTGCCGTGATCGGTCGCGTGCTTTTCTTTCCAAAAGGGTGTAGGCATCAAGATTCACGGTGAGCTCGCTATCTTTGGCAATCAAAAGAATTTCCTCAAGGGGGAAGCCGTAGGTATCTTTGAGTTTAAAGGCGTCTTCGCCGCTGATTTCCTTTCTTGAAGAGGTTTCAGCTTTTTCGATGATGGTATTCAAGATGTTTCCTCCACGGCGGAGGGTGCGGAAAAAGCTGTCTTCTTCGATCGTGAGGATTTCACAGATTTGATCTTGGGCAGATTTAAGTTCGTGGTAGTCATTTCCCATGGTGGCAACAAGGGTAGGAAAGACCTCAGCTAAAAAGGGTTTTTGGAAGCCCAAGATACGTCCATAACGGACTGCGCGGCGGAGGATTTTTCGGAGGACATAGCCCCGTTCGATGTTGCTAGGTTGGGCGCCGTCTGCCATTGCAAAAGAGAGGGCGCGGATATGGTCTGCAATGACATGAAAAGCAGGAGCGGAGTGGGTGTCGCTGGGATCATATTTTTTTCCTGAGAGCTCTTCAACGCGGGCAATCAGGGTGCTGAGGATATCGGATTGAAAGATATTGTCTTTTTCCATCATGAAAGAGACGACCCGCTCCAGCCCAGCACCGGTATCGACCGATTGCTTGGGAAGGGGGTGCATCTTTCCATTTTGGTCGCGGTTGGATTGCATGAAGACGAGATTCCAAAACTCTGGATAACGCTCTCCCGTAGGATCTTCAAGGGGGCTTGCTCCCGATCCAAAGCGCTCCCCCCGATCGTAGAGAAGTTCTGAACAAGGGCCGCAAGGGCCGGTATCTCCCATTGACCAGAAGTTTTCGTCTTCTCCTAAGCGAACAATGCGCTTTTCATCGATATAGGGCTTCCAGAGCTCGTAAGCTTCATCATCGGTTTCAAACACGGAGACCCAGATGCGCTTGGGATCAAACTGAAAAATCTCTGTCGAAACCTCCCAAGCAAACGCAATCGCTTCTTCTTTAAAATAGTCGCCAAAAGAAAAGTTCCCCAGCATCTCAAAAAATGTCATATGACGGGAGGTGTGGCCCACATTATCGAGATCATTGTGCTTGCCTCCAACGCGGATACATTTTTGCGAGGAAGTTGCACGGGTATAGTCTCTTTCAGACTTTCCTAAAAAGACATCTTTGAACTGATTCATCCC
>JAGROF010000063.1 GCA_020440405.1 Chlamydiia bacterium | reverse complement strand
TATAATTAGTTTTATATAATTAGTTTGTGGAGGGAAAATGGAATCAATTACAACAAGTCAAGGTTCGACTTACCAAGAAACAACATATAGTATTGATGATGAAGAGTTTGAGTCTCAGGATACAGCCTTCTCTGAGCGTGGGCAAATTATTTCTAAAGGGTTAGAAAAATCTAGTGAAGCAGAAACGCCTCCTCAAAAAGTGGCCCTTATTTGGCTCAAAGCTCGTGGGGAAAACGATCCTGCTTTATCATCGGAAGAGAGGAATGAAGACAGAAAAATGAACATGGAAATTCTTGGAAATCAAGGATATGATGTCAGGTTCATTTCTTCAGGTCGGGAATATTTTGATACGCTTGATCAACTCAAAAAAAGTGGGGGAAAGGTTGCAGAAGTCACCTTTAGCCAACACGGAAATCCAACTACATGTGGTGATTTTAGGGTTCGAGACGGAAGGATTATTTCGATTGACCCCACCTTAACTCCTGAAGAGCAAGCGGATCCATTTGGAGCTCTAGAAGAGGTTCTCGATGACGATTCAGTTATTGTTTTCAATTCATGCCTTACCGGAAATAAATCTGTAGAAAATAACATAGGTAAAGTGGCTTCAGAAACATTCACACGTTCAAGAGTCTTTGCTCCACAACATGAGATAGTATATGACCCCATGTATCTTTTCGATGCGGACGTTAAAAGAGGGGGAGCAGTGGTAAACGGGGTACAATTTATGTACTATAACTCCGAAGAGGATGACAGAATAGACCCTCATACCCCTCCTGTATATGTTAATGGAAAGGATACAACCGGACAGGATCCAGTTCCTTATTCAGTCCGAAGAAACACCGGATGGGGGGTTTCAAATATTGTGAATGCTATTGCAAATGGAGCGAGAAATTTTTTCTTTGGGATAGGAGAATTCTTAAACGCAACATCGGGCTAGGAGAATTCTTGCAATATCATAAGGCTCTTACTAAAAGAAAGCCCATAATTCGATTATGGGCTTTTTTAATGCACCTATCCTATTCTTTTGGAAGCTTGCTTTTCCAGCAAGCTAGGGTGTCTTGGCCCGTTTCTGCAATCATCCCGCTTTCTAAAAGCTGAATGATAGCTCTAATAGAATCACTGTCCCCTTTATGAGCAGCTAAGGAATAAGCTTTAAAAGCAAATTCTTTTTCTTCTAATTGTATAAATTTCTTGGCACAAATACGGAGATTCTGAGGAGAAATATCTACATGTTCAATACATGCTTTTAGGTATTTGATTGAATTTTCCCGATCCTTTATTTTCATATAGTGCATAACAAGATCTAGGCAAGCAGGTAAAGATCCTTCTTCTGCCGCAATTTCATAGATTGGAATTGCCTTATCAGGATCAAGGGGTCGATAGTGTCTTGCATAGTTTACCATAAATTGTAATCGCTCAGCCAAAGGGAAAGAAGGGTCATTCCAATAGATAGGCAGATGATTAGGATGTTTGATAAGTTCTTCTTGTGTAAGAGCTAACTTAAATTCAGGATGACTTTGTGAAGCAACAAAAACTTGAAGATCCGAAACTTCACGATTTGAAAGAGGGTTAGAAATGATCTTGTGATCCCTAATACATTGTTCAAAAAAGTTCGAGGCATCGAACAGAAATTCATAGTCGTTTTCGTTTATAACGCAGATATAATAGTCTAGGCCGCTAGCAAACCGTTCTTCTTGAAGGCTTTGAAGAGTATCCTGGCTATAGATATCCACTGATTCAAGATTGAAATTTCGAGAGGTAACCTGGCTCATTGCAACCCAATTAAAATTTTAAATTTAACCCGCTATGGTGTCATTTTAACTAAGATATTAACATGAACCCATGACTCATATCAAGGTTTCAAAAAGGAAGTTGTACACATCGTGTTTCAAATTCCTGAGAGGGCCGTGCGGATGAGGGTGCTCAGGTCCTCAGGCTTTTCGTTAGCTAAAGCTTTTTTGATCGCTTGTTGGGCTTGAAGAGAATTGTAGCCCAGGTTCATAAGAGCGGAAAGGGCATCGTTGATCATATGGTCTTCTTCAGAAATTTCTTGTTTAGAAGAAGGGGAAAGGGGGCTCTTTTTGAGTCCTTTAAGGACTTTGTCGCGGAGCTCCACAATGAGACGCTCGGCCGTTTTCTTTCCAATTCCCGGGATCTTAGAAAGAAGGTGAGAGTTGGCGGTGGTAATCGCAGACTCTAAAGCCAGGCTGTCCAGGTGACCGATCAATGCCAGAGCTGTTTTTGGGCCGATCCCTGAAACGGCGCTGATTTTTTCAAAAAGATCGCGCTCTTCGCGTGTGAGGAATCCAAAATTTTTGTGAGAGTCTTCGCGGATGACAGAAGAGATATAAAAAAGAATCTTTTCTCCAATGGGGGGCATCGCAGAAAACGCACTGAGAGGGGTGTAAAGCAAATAGCCAATTCCTCCCACATCGACAACAGCTTGGTGAGGAGTGAGTGAAATGAGAGCTCCTTTGATGTAGTCAAACATGAACCTATCCAGAGTTAAGGGGTTTAAGATGGTTAGCGTGGGCAATGGCAAGTGCAAGGGCATCTGCAGCATCTTCAGGAGTCGGGAGCTCTGAAAGGTGGAGCAGGGCTTGCATCATTCTTTGTACTTGCTGTTTGGTGGCAGAGCCGTTGCCGACTACGGCCACTTTTGCTTTTTTGGGAGCATATTCATAAATAGGAATTTTCCGCTGCGTGGCAGCTAAAAGAGCAACACCTTTAGCCATCCCTAGCTTGAGAGCGCTTTGTGCATTCCGGCTGACAAACTGCGTTTCAATCGATACAGCTTCAATGGGGTAGGTCTCAAGAAGATGCTGCACCCCCTCGTGAATGGCTTGGTAGCGCTCATGGAGAGAGAGCTTGGGGGAGGGGCGGATGCAGCCAAAATCTAACGCTTCGAAAGAGCGGAGATCGGTCGCAATCACTCCGTAACCCGTGATGCGCGTGCCCGGATCAATTCCTAAGATGATATGTTTTTTTCGAGTCATGATGGCCTCATATTTTTTCATTATGAAGTGAAAAGGATTTTCTGTTAACCTTGAACATATGAAACCGAAGTCAATCATTGTTCGGATGCCAAATTGGTTAGGGGACTTGGTCATGGCCACCCCTGTCCTTCAAGATTTGCGTGCCCACTTCCCAGAGGCAGAGATCACCGCAATGTGCCAGGAAAATGTCGCTCCCCTTTTAGAGAATGATCCTGCAGTCGATGAAATTTTCCGAGTCAGTCAAAGCAAAAGTTTTTTGCGCCGCATTGGGGAACGCAATATTGTCGCGAAATTAAAAAGTGGAAAGTATGATTTAGGGATTTTACTGACGAATTCGTTTTCCTCGGCGTGGCGGTTTTGGCAAGGAAAGATTAAAAACATTTTGGGATATCGCGCTGATGGTCGGAGCCTTTTTCTCACCCATCCTGTCTCTTTTTCAAAAAAGCGGAAGGAGCAACATTTAGTCATCACCTATAAGGAGCTTCTCAAACCTTTGGGAATCCCTGTTTCAGAGACCGTGCCGCGCCTCATTGTCACCGATAAAGAAATCCAAGAAGCTTGGGAACTTGTCAAGCGGTTTAACATAGACCAGTCTTGTCGGATTATTGGCGTCAATCCAGGTGCAGCCTATGGAACAGCCAAGTGCTGGCTGCCTGAGCGCTTTGCGGAGGTGGCAAAAAACCTCGTGAATGCAGACCCAAAGAATGTGGTCCTGTTCTTTGGAGACCGTTCCCACAAAGACCTGATTGGGAACATTTGTGCTGGGCTTGGAGAGCGTGTGGTCAACTTATCGGGGCAAACCAGCTTAAGAGAGCTTGTGGCTTTGATCAAAATTTGCCACGTTTTTCTCACCAATGATAGTGGCCCCATGCATATTGCAGATAGTTTAGGTGTGCCCCTTGTGGCACTTTTTGGCTCCACAAGCCCTGTTGCAACGGGGCCCTATCGTCAAAGCCAAAATATCGTTCAGAAACCTGTTCCGTGTTCTCCGTGTTTCAAGCGAGTCTGTCCGATTGACTTTCCCTGCATGAAGAAGATTGGAGTCGAAGAAGTCACGCAGGCTGTTCTCTCAAAAATGCAAACGACAGTTTCGGGGGCTTTATGAAGAAATTATTCGATGCGATCCGTCCCAACCCTTTTGACAAGCTACTCAAGAAAATGGTGCGTGAAGAAAAAAGGCGGTTTTTAGTTGTGTGGAACCGAGGGTTAGGAGATATTCCTTTAGGGCTTTATGCACTGGTTCATCGGATTCGTCGCTACATCCCTCATGCCTCGATTACGTTTATGACCCGGAAAGATTTAGCTGAAGCGTTCACGATGCTTGAAGGTGTTCAGGTGATCGTTGGAGAAAAATGGAAACGGGGACAATCATTTGATGTTGAAGAAACGCTTAAGGAGCATGCATTGAGTGGAAATATGTTTGATGTTGTCCTTGAAAAACCTGATCCCACGCGTTGGCTAAAATGGCAACTGGGGACCTTGGTTCCCAGGTTGCAATGGCAAAACAAGTGGGATGCGTTAGTGGAGCGTTATGCACTTGACCCTGAAGAAACCTATATTGGATGCCATGTCCAAACCGAGACAGGGGTCCATTATGGGTATGAGAAGAATTGGGATCTCCCTTCTTGGCAAGCGTTGTTCAACAAAATCCAAGAGGAAAAAAAGGGAAAAATCCTCTTATTTGGAATGGAAAAAACGCCTGCATTTCTCATGGATCATATCATTGATCTCCGTGGAGAAACGAATCTTTTTGAAATGCTTTCGTTGATTAAAAATTGCTGCCGGTACTTAGTAGCTCCCGATTCAGGAGTCCTTTCGATTGCATATTATGTGGATGCTCACTATCCTATTCGTGTGGTCTCTCTTTGGGCAGACCCTAAGCAAGGAGTTTTGAGACAGAATGTGGACTCTCCCAATACGCAATTGGAACACATCCCTCTGCATGGGAAAAATGATCATGTGGCGAATATTTCCGTTCATACTGTGTATCACGCTTTATTCGGGTGAGCCGATGCATCCCTTAGCCGATGTCTTCCAAAAGAGAAAAGCTCCTGAAAAGAGAGAAACCTTTGTTCCCCTTCCTAACGATGTGATTGTAAAGGAGACAATATCTTCCACAGCCTTTCAGAAAATGGGGTGCCTTGTGCTTGCAGGAGGGCAGGGGACGCGGCTGGGTGTGGAAGGACCAAAAGGATGTGTCGAGCTTCCACTGCCAGAAAAGAAAACGTTGTTTCAACTGATCTTTGAAAAGGTCGAGGCAAAGGGAAAAGATCTCCCCTTGGCTATTATGACCTCACCTCTAAACCATGAAGCGACAGTCGAGTATCTTGAAGAACACCATTATTTTGGATTAACCAATGTCTCGATCTTTTCTCAAGACATGATCGCTGTCTGTGATGATGAGGGAAGGGTGTACGGGGAGATGAAATCTCCCGATGGAAATGGGAAAGCATTGAAGAATCTTTATACTTCAGGGGTTTGGGAAGCATGGAAAAAACAGGGGGTGGAGATTGTTCAAGTGATCCCTGTTGATAATCCTCTTGCGGAGCCCTTCGATGGAGAGCTTTTAGCCATTCATGAAACAGAAGGTGTTGAACTTGTCCTGAAATGTATCGAAAGGGAAAGTCCTACGGAAAAGTTAGGAGTGATCGGGACGGAAAAAGGGAAACTCATAATCCGTGAATACACCGAGTTGACAAAGCGAATTCAGGACTTAGGCTTTCCTCACGGGAATACAGGGCTTTTTTCTTGCACAATGGACTTTGTCAAGCAAGCAGCAGCGATCGAGCTTCCTTGGCATTTTGCCCATAAGCAGGCGGGGAGCATTTGGGTGTGGAAGTTTGAAACTTTTATTTTTGACCTTTTTCCTTATGCAAAATCTTTTAAAGTGATTGTGTCTAAGCGAAAGAAATGTTTTGCACCACTCAAAAATCGCTTAGGGCCAGATAGTTTAGAAACTGTTGCAAAAGCCCTCATGACGTAAAAGCTTCAATCTAGTATAATTATTATAAAAATTTATTTAGGAAAGTCTGATGAGAATAGGATATTTAGGCGCTGGTGCCTGGGGATTTTGTTTAGCAAATCTTTTGGCTGAAAAAGGGTATGAAGTGAAGCTGTGGACGGGAAATATGTCCCTTGTTGAGGTGCTAAAGCGAGGAGAAGCGCATCCGAAACTGCGGGATCATCAAGCAGAAGAAAATCTTGTTCTCACAACAGATTTAAAAGAAGCAATTACCGACGTGGATCTCATTATTGAGTCGGTGACGTCTAAAGGATTGCGTCCTGTTCTAGAGCAACTCAAAGCCCTTGGGATCGAAGGGCTCCCTGTTGTGCTCACTTCAAAAGGGATTGAGCAGGGTACAGGACTTTTAATGTCTGAAGTGGCTCGAGAAGTCCTTGGAGAAGAGGCAAAAATTGGAACACTCAGTGGGCCCAGCCTTGCTGGGGAAGTCATGCAAAAACTTCCCACTTCCGTTGTGGCTTCTAGTTACGATTTCGATCTCATGATGCAAATCTGTGAGGCCTTTACCACCTCCTACTTTCGGGTCTATCCCAATGACGATATGAGAGGCGTCTCTTTTGGAGGAGCAATGAAAAACATCATTGCGATTGCCTGCGCCATTTCGGATGGACTGGGGTATGGGGAAAATACAAAAGCTGCTCTCATGACCCGAGGGCTTCATGAGATCCGTAAGCTAGGGGACGCGATTGGCTGCTCTGCAGATACGCTGAATGGCCTTTCAGGACTCGGAGATCTCTGCGCAACGTGCCTTTCTACCCAGAGCCGCAACTATATATTTGGGACTCTCCTAGCCCAGGGGCATACCCCCGATGAAGCTAGAGAGAAAATTGGGATGGTTGTTGAGGGAGCTTACACGTGCCTTTCCGCTCTCGAGCTGAGCCGGAAGACAGGGGTCGACATGCCGATCACGGAAGCGGTGTATGCCATTATCTATGAAGGAGTTAGCCCAAAAGAAGCCGTTGGCGCCCTTCTGAACCGCGTGGTCAAACAGGAACACCTTTAGTATCAACAATTTAAGCAATTTCTTGATAATTAATTAAGAAAAGGTTAAGATTAATGTTAAGAAGGGGTGGATTTTTTCCTGAGTCGTATCTAATCTAATAAACTCCAGAAAAATCCCGGTTTTAGCGTCCGATATTAGGACGATAGAAAGCACGTTCCCCTTTGCGCACAATTTTGAAAACACAGTAATTAAAATGACGCCTCGTCATGCCTTGTTGGTTACCATTAGGGTCAACGTGATTCGGTTAATCCTAGCCGTATCCCGTAGCCTCTAATGGCTCATGTTCACAACCTATGCTTCCCTTATATTGGTTGGGGGTGCACTTTTTAGTGCACCTCTTTTTTTTGATTTGATAGGATGGGGCCATGGAAACAGGTCTAGAAGGCACAAAGGTGGTGCGGGCAGAAGAGATGGCCCGGATTGAGAAGGTCAGCATGGAGGCAGGGGCTTCAGCAGAGGCCTATATGCTCAAGGCTGGAGAAGGGGTGGCGCAGCGGATTGAGGCCTTTGTGAAAGAAAGGGGGCTGGAAAAGGTCGTGACCCTTCTTGTGGGGAAGGGAAATAATGGGGGGGATGCTCTTGTAGCGGGAAACTTTCTCCTGCATCGGGGGTTTCATGTCGAAGCATTTCGAATGGTCAGCTTGGAAGAGGCTAGCCCCCTGTGTCAGAAGCATGGAAAGGGGTTTGATGGGAAATGGCAAGACGTTTTAAAGCTCAAAGGTGTGATTGTTGATGGCCTTTTAGGGACAGGGTTTCAAGGCACTGTCGAAGGAAAACTGAGAGAACTCATCCAGCAAGTGAATGCTTCTAAACTTCCCGTGTTATCCATTGATATTCCTTCAGGAGTCAATGGAAATACAGGGGAGGCAGATTGCGCCATCGTTGCGGAAGAGACCCTTTATTTAGGAATGGCAAAGCGGGGATTTTTTGTCGGAAAAGGGTACAATCATGTCGGAAAACTCTGCCGCGTCGACTTTGGGATGGATCCAAAGTATTACAGAGAGGCTCAAGGTGTCGGGTATTTAATTCGAGAAGAGGCGCTCAAAGCGCTCCTTCCCCCTTTGCAAAGAGACCGCCACAAATATCAAGCAGGATATGTCATTGCCATTGCCGGATCTCCTGGAATGCCAGGGGCTGCCATGCTTTCTTGTTTAGCTGCTTTGCGAACAGGGGCAGGAATTGTCAGACTGTTTCATCCCGAGGGAATGGAGAAAGAGCTAGCTCCTGCAGCGTATGAACTGGTGCGCACCCCTTACCGCTGGGGAGAAGATCAGGCCATTTTAGAAGAGGGGAAGCGGGCAAAAGGGTGTTTGATGGGGCCTGGCGTGGGAAAAGGAGAAGAAATGCACACGTTTTTGCAAGGGATTGCCTCAAAATTGCACGTTCCGATGGTCATCGATGCCGACGCCCTTTACCATCTCAAGATTTTTCCTAAAGGAGCCATTCTCACCCCTCATACAAAAGAAATGCTCCACCTATTAGGGCAAGAGACGCTCACGCATGAGGCTTGCCAAGCTTTTGTGGATCAAAGTGAGGTGACACTGGTTTTGAAAGGCGCTCCAACATGGATTTTTCATCCAAAAACCCTTCCCTTGATTGTTCCTAAAGGAGACCCTGGAATGGCTACTGCTGGAACAGGGGATGTGCTAACAGGAATGATTGCGGCGCTTTTAGCGCAAGGAGTCAAGGGGCGCAATGCCGCGGCTTTGGGAGTCTATCTCCATGGAAGCGCTGGAGAAATTGCTGCTCGGAAAAAAACATCTTATGACATGATTGCTAGCGATTTGATTGAAGCCTTGCCTGCAGCATTTCAGTCACTTTTGGGGCAATCCCCTCCGGAATAAAAGGAGTTAGATCTTCTCCTCGCCTTGCAATATCGCGGATCAAGGATGCGCTGATCGACTGATAAGCTTCATCGGGAAGAAGTAAAAGCGTTTCGATATTGCCTATTTTTTTATTGGTGTGAGCCAAGGTTTTCTCATGCTCAAAATCGGTATAAGTGCGCAAAGAACGGAGGATCGCATGACACCCTCTTTCTTCTGCATGCTTTACCAGAAGCCCTTCAAAGAAACTCACCGAAACATTGGGCATATCTTGGGTGAGTGTTTCTAAAAAAGCCATCCGCTCTTCTGCTGTTAGCAAGGGTTTGTCTTTTTCTGTATCAATGCCAATAGCAACGTCTACAGAGTCAAACAAAACACTAGCGCGAGTAATGAGACTTAAGTGTCCTTTTGTCGGGGGATCAAACGTCCCAGGATACATCACCTTCATTCATCCTGCCTAACCCTAGAAATGGGAACATATTTTCTTATAAAGGACGTCTCGCCACATCTATCACATACGCCAGGATGTCCTCCATATACTTCATGGCACCTTGTACACTCATAAACCAGTAATTGTCCTGGACCGGTTAAAACGTATAACCCCTCATCTTCATAAGAAATACTTGGTAATTCTATCGTGTAACCGTTTGGGTCTTCCAATAAAATCCGATGGCTTCTGATGTTCAAGAACTCACTTTTAAAGGTACAATCTATCTTGATCAATTTTTTCAATTGTTCCCGGAGCGTTTGATAAAATTTCGTTTATTAGAGCTTCTGAGATTTTTTCTTCAATGCTATAAGGAGAAGAAAAAAGGGATAAGAATGGTAAGCAAAGTACAAAAGTCAAAAGAATCTGTTTTTTCATTTTCAACCTCATCTCTTTTAAGGCAAACAAGAAAGGCTAAAGCTATCAAAGTGATAATTTTAATTGCAATAGGTTTGTCAGTGGGTGGCTTTTTTATGAGACATGAAGCAAGTGAGCCAATCCCAGATAATGTTTCGCTTTTTCTAGAGAATGTGATGATTCGAGAAGGAGGGCTATATACTTTAGCAGGGTCAAAACCCATGACGCTTTTTAGAGTTCATCCGGAGGTTCTTACTAATGGGGAAAGCTTTTCTCAAAAAGATCA
>JAGROF010000062.1 GCA_020440405.1 Chlamydiia bacterium | reverse complement strand
TTTTTGATTTGATCAAGCGGTACTCTCGAACAAAGAAAGTCGGCAACAAAAGAATAATAAATAATATGAAAAGCCGATGAGATAATGACTTTTCCGTTTTATTTCTTTTCACTTTATTATACTCCCCTGTTATTTTGAATAACTAGGAGAGCAAGAGTTGTCAACAGAATTGCGCTAAAACCTGTCGGATCCTTAATGACCGGGGAACCTCTTCTTCAAGGTATTCCAAAAGCTTCTCAACGGGATCCGTTGCAAACCTTTGAATCTCAGAATCTTTTAGCCGAATAGCAATCGGAAAAACGTCTTTTCGATTGGGGAAAAGGAGCGCGAGTTTCTTGAGTGCCTTTGCTAAAACCCTCCGATCCCTCCATAGCGAGGCAAAACGGATCGCTAAATCAACGATGGGAAGAATAGAAACCACTCGAATAAAGGGGAGGAACGGAGAAGACAAAAAAAGAAGAGAGGTCGTCTGAATGACCAAAGAAAGCACAATCAATGCGATAAAAAATAAGGTTTGGCTAGGCTTGCGAAACAGTGGCCCCAAGTACTGTCTCCACTTTGAGCGCGCATGAGAATAGGCCAGGATTTCCTCAAATCGCGGCTCTTCAAAAGCCACCCGCATGGCATGGAGCGTTTCATGCTTGAGAACTTCTTCACGAGAGTAAAATAGGAAATGCCCTTTTCGAAACCCTGTACGGAGCTGAATCAGAGGGACTTTTTCTCCATAGACCCAAAGAGCTGCCCCTTGCCAAGGGAGAAGTCCCCTGTTGGAATACGTTAAAGGGATCCACTGCGGATGGGCCCCATATAAAGACTGGCAATCCAGGTTCCAAGACTCTAGCTTTTTCCCTTCAATCTCCTGACCCTGTTGACTTCTCAAGATTTCAACTCGCTTGACAAAAGCCTCTTCTGATTCTTCCGGTCCCGGAATGATCCCCTCTTCTCCTAAAGCTTTTAATTCTTCTTTACTCAGCATTACGACGTCTGCGAAGGGACCGGAATTGGAAAAAGAGCCCTGCAAATAGCGCAAGGTTCGCTGTTAAGATGACAGCATTGAATAGAAGAATCTGATTATTCTTCCGGGAAATTGCCACCAATCGACGCCTCACATTCCTTTCAAACTTTGTTTCATCCTCAAACCATGTCGAAGCATAGTAATGGTGCGCATAAAGAGAAAAGTCATCATCAATCTGGTTGAAGTAGGCTGCAGGGAATACAATATCTTTTGTTGAACCTTTTCCAGCAAGCTGCAAAATTGCATCATTAAAGGCAGCCCAACTCCGCTGCGCCACTCGATAAATAATGGATTCCTTATCATCCCCAGGATACGCTTCTGAAATTTCATCCCACCGCTCTTTTACCAAATCGATACTTTTCCGGAGTACAGGATGATGAGGAACCACCCCAACAACGTTATTATTGACAGTAACCGAGCTACTGAGAACAGGCATATGCGGAGGTTCCAATCCACAATACAGATCGAAGCTTTGATGGAAAGGCGCGAAAGATTTAAAACACTTCACATCATGGTCGACATAAAGCCCACCTTCTTGAAAGAGAAGTTCATAACGGAGCAGGTCAGACTTTTCTGCATAGTTATCCGATTCTTCAAAACAGTACTTTAAATCGGTAAATTGAAAATCGGAAATCAATTTAAGTTCCATCTTCTGATTCGGAAGGGGGCGTCGTCTATCAGTCCAAAACTTAAACACCCAATCAGGGTGATGCTTGATCCATGAATTGACATTTTCAATCGACTCTTTGGGAAAAGGGTTTGGTCCAATCCAAATGAAATGGATCACCTTGGGAATTTTAGCCTCATTCAAAGGCTGAAGGTCTCGATTCTTCTCATACAGAGCCTTGAGTAAACGAATATTCTGATAATCCTCATGAGTCTCTACAAACTTCCAGACACTTTTATTCGACCCCATTAATGTATTAAAATCGTCACTCTGTTTGAAATGGTCTTTTTTCTCACAGGCAAAGGTCAAAGCTAACAGAGGGATCAAATATCTCAGGAACTTCATATTAACTCCTTATTTGGTTTTTAACTCTCGATTAATCAAGAAGTATAGTGTAAAACACCCTATCAGTGCAAATAAACAGAATAACTCCACACGCAGGATCTTTGCATCACGCGTACGAAGAGAGCGGAGAGAGCTCAAAAAATATTTCTGATTAGACGTCTCATCAAGGCTATGCCAAGATGTTCCATAATAATGTTCCGAATAAAACGCAGGGAGCCCATGCTTAGGATAAAAGTAACAAGCAGGAAACACAATGTCTGTATTTTCTGGATGATTTAATCCTTTTTCAAAGGCATAAGTGAGGGCAATATAAGAACGATGCGCCACACGACGGGCCTGAACTAAAGGATCTGAAGAAGAAAAGTTTTCTGTTACACTATCCCAACGATCCAACACCTTTTGGATAGCCTCCCTTAAGACGGGATGACGAGGTTTCGATCCAATAATCCCAATCCCTGCTGTAACGGCAAGATCTTCAATCCCTTCATGCGGCATCTCTAAGCACGCATAGAAATCATACCCTGTATTCAGACCATGAAAAGGCCTCAAACACTTGGCGTCATGATCAATATAAATTCCTCCCTGCTGATATAGGATTTCATACCGCCAAAGATCAGATTTTTCTCCCCAGTTTTTGGATTCTGCAAATTGGTCTCCAAGAAATTGGAAGGAGAAATCACTGGCATAGCGCGTTTTCATTCCCTTACAGGGGGCAGGACGCTTACGATCTGTCCAGAAGATGAATGTCCAGTCAGGATGGTGTGCCATCCATGTTCGCACTGTTTCAACCGATCCCTGGGGAAAAGGCTTTGGACCTACCCAGATCAAATGAATCGTTTTAGGAATCTTAAAAATTGGACTCGAATTAAATTGACAGTTACAGTTTTTCTTGTAAAGAGCCTTATAGGTTTCAAGGTCCTTATAATCTCTTTTTGTCTGAATATAGTTCCAATCATCCGTTCCACTTCCTGCAAGTTCCTCAAAGGGGTGCTGAAGCGTTAAATGAGTTTTGATCAGTGGCTTGTTTTTATTGTTATTGGAAAAGACATAAAAAAACACAAGGGGACAGATAAATAATAAAAGGATGAGCTCTTTCTTCAATTTTCACCTTTTCGTAAACTTAGGGTTAAAGTCAATTTCGATGCTATCATTTACAACCTCGGTAAGCGGAGTGATATCCATTTTTAGGCCTTGGTCAAAAAAAGTTAGTAGCTCTTTTGTCGATAAATTTGCAACGCTTTGATCGACAACCATATTCAAAGGAAGGTTCACAACCTTTGATTGATCAGAGTATAGCCCAACTTGTGATAAATCTGCATGCTCATTCCACAAATCTTGCAAAATATTGGGATCATGAAATTTCATACACACAAAATAGGGGTAGATCTCTTCCTTGCGAAAGAGCGCCATATTGACTGAGTTAGGGACTTTCCACTCTTCTTTCCCTTCTGAAAACTGCCAAGCACTGACCCCATCTCTAACAGGGATGCGAATCTCTTCAGAATGACTCTTCAAGTTTTCCCCTAATTGAAAATAAAATCCATAAGCCCCTGTTCTTTTCATATCTTTAACAGCTTCCCCAAGGTCAATGGGTCCAGTGACCACACTATCATCGACAGCAAACATGATATAACGCGCCATTGAGACATTGCGATCAAACACAGCCTTTTGCACAAGGGGAGCAAAGTCTCCGGATGGACTTTCAAGAGACTGCCTCAGGTAAATGACATGAGGAAAATCCTCTCTAACCTTTTGATACCCTTTTTCATAGTGATCATTTCCAGCCTTGTAAATCACAAACTGACGGTGAAGATCTTTTACATGCCTCGCAGAAGACTCTAGGAATGCATAAAGCTGAAGGGGTCGATTTGAAGAAAAGACAACAAGGTCCACTTGTTCGTCATCTGCCGTAAAATCATGCCATGGGTTTTCTTTTACTCGAGCCCCCTTCTCCTCATGAGAAAGATCCTCCCTGATATGGGGGGTGAGTAATAGGGGCTCTTGAATCAGGTAGGCATGTTCTCTAGACAGCCCTATAAGATGGGGCATAATGATTTCTTCATAATCCCCCTGATAAAAGGCACTATTCTCTAGAAAATCTTGCAACTTCAAGCGATGAAAAAGGCCTGCATAAAACGCCTGATAATGGCGACCAGAAGAAAGCTTTTGATAAGAATTTAGGTGCATCTCTTCTCCTGAAACCACCCAAACATCAGGATCCGCAAAATATCGATTCAAATGCGACAACACATCAGGGTGCGCTAGGAGCTCTTCGCTGCGAATCAAAACCACAACCTCATCGCTTCGACACGATTGAATCGCCCGATAAAGGCTTTCGACACTTCCTAAAGAGGGTTCATGCTGTACAAAAGTTATCCGATCATCTGAAAACGGGAGCTCTTCCCCCGTCCCATCATTGATGTAAATCACACGAAATTCTGAATAATCCTGACCTAAAGCGGATAAAAGGCTTTGGGACGCCCTACCTCCAGCTTCTTGAGCATAGGTGATGACCACAAAAGATTTATTTTGAATAACGGGGTGGGTCGCATAAGCTGTTTTCTTGCCTTTGTGCTGCCTTTTTGCACGCATCTCAGCTTGAATTTCTCGATATCCTGCCCCTAAACCAAACCCTATTCCTATCAATAAGAGAACATACAGAAGCTTTTTCATACGCTAACCAACCTATTTTCATTTTCTTTCCTTGCCCTATTAGACAAAGATGTCAAATGATTTTTTCCGAAACCACGATGTGTATAACGTCTTCAAGATTCTCGATCAACAAAAACTTGCTATGCTTGCAATAAATCCTGAAAATTAAGTAGCCTGAAATGCTTATCATTTATTTAATGTGAATTATGACAAAAGGAAAAAAACTTATCATTGTTGAGTCTCCCACGAAAGTGAAGACCCTAAAAAAGTTTTTAGGAAATTCCTACCACGTGGAGTCCTCTGTCGGCCATATCCGTGACCTCCCTTCCAAAGGATTTGGAATCGATCTCGAAAACAACTTCGAACCGGCCTATGAAAACCTTCCTGATAAAAAAGAGGTCATTGCAAAACTCAAAAAAACTGCAAAAGAGTGTGATACCGTTTACCTCTCCCCTGACC
>JAGROF010000061.1 GCA_020440405.1 Chlamydiia bacterium | reverse complement strand
CTTGATGAAAAGGCTAAGAATCAGGCTATTAAATTTCTTTATGAGCTCCGGCATGCCCACATTTCAGCCGAAATGATCCTAGCAAAAAAAATTCAAAAAGGACTGCAACAAGCAGAGCAAATGAAAGCGCAGCACGTCGTCATCCTTGGAGCAGATGAATTGGAAAAAAAGGCTGTCCAGATCAAAACCATGGAATCACGCACAACTGAAGACATTCCCTTAAGCAAACTCGTAGATACCTTTATTAAACGGAAAGACAATGGACTATAGAAGAACGCATCGTTGCCATGCACTGAGAAAAGAAGACATCGGAAAAGTCGTGACCCTATCAGGATGGGTCGATCGAAGAAGGGATCACGGGGGACTCATTTTTATCGATCTACGCGATCGCTTTGGAATCACACAGCTTATTTTTGATCCCGAACTTTCTCAAAAGGCCCATGAACAAGCAGGGGCGCTCCGTTCAGAATGGGTGATCACCGCAAAAGGAAAAGTCCGAGCACGAGGAGAAGGACTCACAAACCCTAAACTCGACACAGGAGAAATCGAGATAGAAGTCGAGACATTTGAAATCCTATCAAAAGCCAAAACCCCCCCTTTCTCTATCTGCGATGACAAGACAGAAACCCATGAAGACACTCGCCTAAAGTACCGGTATCTCGACATTCGCCGTGGAGATATCTTAGAAAAATTAGTCATGCGCCATCGCGCCATGATGACAACCCGCCAATTCTTTCATCAAGAAGGGTTTATCGAAGTTAACACCCCTATCCTAGGACGTTCCACCCCCGAAGGAGCACGGGATTATCTTATTCCCTCAAGAATTTACCCTGGAAACTTCTACTCTCTCCCTCAATCTCCCCAGCTCTTTAAACAACTCTTGATGGTCAGTGGCATGGACCGCTATTTCCAGATTGCTAACTGCTTCCGTGACGAAGACTTGCGCGCAGATCGACAGCCAGAATTTACGCAAATCGATGTGGAAATGAGCTTTGGGTACCCTGAAGATATTCAAGAAATCATCCACCGTTTTTTAAAGATCCTTTTTAAGGAATGCGTAAGTTATGAGGTCCCAGAAACCATTCCCTCAATGACTTATCATGAGTGTTTAGAACATTATGGCACCGATCGCCCCGATCTCCGCTTTGAGATGCCCTTAGTTAGAATTGATACCATCGCTAGAGCCTCTGACTTCACAGTTTTCAAAGAGCAACTCCAAGCAGGAGGGTGTGTTAAAGCTCTTTGCGTCAAAGGAGGAGCAGATATTTCACGCAAGGAAATCGACCGCTACACAGAGTTTGTAGGAAAATTTGGGCTCCGCGGATTAGGGTGGATGAAGCGACAAGAGGATGGCCTCTCTTCAAGCATCGTCAAATTCTTTTCTGAGCAGCAACAAAAAGATTTAGAAGAAAAACTCGGAGCAGAAACGGGAGACCTTCTTTTATTTGGGGCTGGGAGTGAAGCACTTGTCAACCAAGCACTTGACCACTTACGACGCCTCATTGCAAAAGAGCAGAATCTGATCCCACCTAATGTTTTTAAATTCTTGTGGGTCACAGACTTTCCCTGTTTTGAATGGGATGAAGATGAAAAACGTCCTCAAGCTGTCCATCACCCTTTCACAATGCCACACCCCGATGACCTGGAACTTTTAGACAAAGACCCCCTCAAAGTGCGTTCAAACGCCTATGACATCATTATTAATGGATATGAGGTCGGAGGAGGGTCTCAAAGAATTCATGATAATGAAATTCAAAAGAAAGTCTTTCAGGCTTTAAAACTTAGCCCCGAAGATGTCCAAGAGAAGTTTGGATTTTTTACGGAGGCTTTGCAGTATGGCACTCCCCCTCATCTTGGGATTGCCCTTGGTTTTGATCGTTTAATCATGCTTTTGACCCATACAGAAAATATCCGGGATGTGATTGCATTCCCCAAGACCCAAAAAGCAAGCGATTTAATGATGCAATGTCCTTCTAAAGTGAGTCAAAGGCAATTGAACGAGCTAGAAATTCACGCCGAGCCAAAAGAAATTACTTGGATATAATTCCTCAAGCGAATAAATTTGGAGTTTTCAACAGGACTCTAGAGGAGTGATTGTAATGTTATTAAGAAATAAATTTTTTTCAACAATTACATGTGTGTTTACTCTCGCATTATCAACATTTTATGCGAGCGAAGCAGCACAAAATAGTACCCTAGAGGAGTCTAAAAAAGAAAGCGGGAAGATTGATATTGAAAAAGTTTCTGAAGCTTTCGGACACCTCATAGGAAAAAACCTAGATTCACTGGGCTTTGAGTTTGACATGGCACAGGTGATCAAAGGAATAAAAGACTCTTCGTTGGGGATCGACTCTCCTATGAATGAGACCGAATGTGTTCAAGCCATTTCTCTTGTTCAAGAAGAGGCTTTCCAAAAAATGGCAGCAAGTAATCTCAAGGAAGCTGACGCCTTTATGGAAAAAAATGCAAAAAACAATGGAATCGTTGAGCTTGAAAAACATAAACTCCAATACAAAATCGAGAAGCAAGGAGAAGGAATTGTTGTCGAAGAACACTTCTCTCCTATGATCCGCTATACAGGAAAGTTTCTAGATGGAAAAGTCTTTGGAGCGTCTCAAGAAGATGAGTTGATTTCTTTAGATGAAACCATTCAAGGCTTCAGTCAGGGAATCGTCGGAATGAAGGAAGGAGAAAAACGCACGATCTATATTCATCCAGATTTGGGATATGGAACAAGTGGATATCTTCCTCCAAACTCTACTCTCATCTTTGATATTGAAGTTGTCAAAGCGAATACCACTCCAAAACAAGAAGACTCCATTTCCTCAATTCCTGATGAAGGCGTTCGAGAAATTGCACTTCCTGAAGGAGCGGACCAGGAAGCTGTACGCTAAAATCTTTTTACCACTCTTGATCCCACACCTCCCTTCGGGGAGGTGTGGGATCTTCTGATTTATGATTATTGTTTTGTACCATCCTCAAATCCCTGCAAATACAGGGAATATTGTGCGGACATGCCACGCCACAGGAAGCGAACTCATCTTAGTCCGTCCCTTAGGATTTCACACCGATGATAAAAGTCTAAGACGCGCAGGGCTAGATTATTGGGAAGGGGTCAAGGTAACGCTCATCGATGATCTGATTTCTTACCTAGAAAACACCTCGCTTCCCTTTTACTTCTTCTCAAGTAAAAGCAAAATCTCCTATACCGATGCCTCTTTTGAAGAGAAGGCCATTCTAATTTTTGGTTCAGAAGTAGCAGGACTCGATCCCATTTTTTACCAAAGGTGGCCTGAGCATTTCTATACCATCCCAATGCGAAAGGGAAGTCGCTGTTTGAATCTCTCAAATGCAACCGCCATTGTCCTCTACGAAGCACTGAGACAATCTACTTTTAACGTCTTGAAAACATAAAGATAAGAATAGCTAAGACAAAGCTAAAGATCACTGAAGTTGCCAAAGGAACATAAACCCTTGTCTGCCCCCATTCAAAGGAAAAATCCCCAGGAAGATTGCCAATCCAATGAAGGGGGACGTGCAGGGTAATCAGTGTTCCAATAATGATAAGACAGACACCGATTAAAATGATCAAACGCCCCATCATACCGACAGAGCAAAGTCTTTGACAGCATTTTCATCGCGAAGTCCCACCAAGCGATTTTTTTCTTCTCCATCTTTAAAAAGGATCAGAGTCGGAACTGAAGTCACATGAAGCTCTTTGGCTGTCACATGGTTTTTATCGATATCTAACTTTGCAAACTTTACCTGACCTGAAAGCTCTTGAGCCACACTCGCAATTACTGGTGCCAGCGACCGACAAGGACCGCACCACTCTGCGAAAAAATCGACAACCGTGACGCCTTCCTTAATGAGTGCTTTGAACGCTTCATCATCATGAACTTCTTGAACTGAACTTTCGGACATTGTGCCTCCTATTAAGAAATCGGTAATTCCTTCAAGCGCACTCCTGTGCACCTTGGGGTGTTATCTAATCGCTTCATTTTAAAGAAGGCTTAGATTTTTGACCAGTCCAGAACTTCTCTTATTAATCCCCTTCTAACTTTGAAACTCTCGATTCAATCTGTTGGATTTTTTCCTGAATCATCTCAAGAGATTTTTGAACATCTGTCAGTTTTTGATGATACTGGTCATGAAGAGTAAATTCATCAACTTCTACTTCTTCAAATCCTAGGAGACGTCCAACTGTGACTTCACCATCAGTAATGGATTCAATCTTTTGTGCAAGCTCAAGAGAGGGTTTTCGCTCACCTCGAATAAGTTGATAGAGATAGGAAGGGGAAATTTCTAAATCTGAGGCGAGCTGCTTAACGGAGAGGTTGTTTCTAAAGAGATAATCTTTCATATCTTATACTGTGGGTTTTTCAAACTATAATAAATATAAAAAAACCACAAATTTTTTGATTGCATAATGATTGCGCAGAGAGCACAAATTTTGAAATAAGATAGTAAAGATTATTTTATTTTTTGTCTTCAGTATTAAAAAGTAAATGTTTTCATGAACAAATAAAAACATTTACCTTTACTAATTGTTAGGATCTCTCTGCGTAAAGCACATAAGCACTTCTCATCGCAGCAAGAGCAGTCTCTGTTGTAACAGATTTAGATTGTCCATCATTGTTTAAAAACCACTGATCTCCAATCTTTTGATATTCGATGCAA
The DNA here is from genome assembly GCA_020440405.1 of Chlamydiia bacterium. GTDB lineage: Bacteria > Chlamydiota > Chlamydiia > Chlamydiales > Simkaniaceae > Neptunichlamydia. Next base: position 5,720 of record JAGROF010000061.1, on the reverse strand, counting down.
TGTCCATTTCTTGTCGAAATCCCCAAATGGACCATAAACCCTTTCACTTCATGGGCATTTCCACTATCGAATTGAACTTTTCCACTCGGAACGTCTATTGGTGTCGAAATTTTATTCCCATAATCATCAAAACGCTTCAACGTGATCATCACATGATCAGATGCGTGAATGGTAAAGTCACGACTAGCTTCAGTCGTCTCCACCCCCGAAGGAAGACTATACACTCCCTTCATTGTGTCGGAAAGATCTTGAACAAGCACTTCTTGAATCGATGATCCCGCTTTAACTCCTTTTAAACTGAGCTCTAAACTCAATCGTGGATCTCCTGGAACAGTATGTTCAAGACGCACCTTTGTCTGTTTCGTCCAATTGAAAAGGGAGCGTGGCACCTCTTCTCGCCCTAATTCACGACAATCTGGTCCTAATCCTAACAGCGCCGTGTCCACCTTATCTGAAGGAACCGTGAATTCAATCACACGCCTCGTCGTAACACGGCTATAGAGCGCACTACCTCCAGGAATATGTGAAAACAGTGCAGCCGTTAACACTTCATAAGGGTCTTGGTGCCCATGAGCAGGAATTCGAAATTGTGTTAAGCAAGCGGTCCTTACACGCTGCATATCTTGTGTGCTCAAAGGTTGCCCGGAATCATATTTAGCATCAAACTCTCTAAACGCTTTAAAGCGCGGATCAGCAATAAAAGCAGGACTTTTAAAAATTGCGTTATAGAGTGCAGGATTATTCTTCACAAGCTGATACGCTGAAATCGCAAAGCAATTCGATGCATAGTTTGGAATTCCTCTCATTGTTCCTGGCTCAACACTCTTACTCTGACGTGATGATGAAGCATAAGATGTAAAAGCGCTTAAGGTAAAGCGTGACGCCCCTTCTTGTCTGGTCGTTCTTCGAGATACTGTCTTTTGAGGAGCCCTTTTCAGAGAAGAGCTGTCCTCTTTGGAGACTCGCTTAGACTCTAAAGGCTCTCTCGAAAACATTGTGGGCAGTGGCAACGCATCTCTATGAGAGATCACACGCTGGGGTGCCTTTTCCTCCTCCCTCTTTTTGGGAGAGGAATCTCTTGGAGAAACTCTAGGGGATGAAGTGCCTTCTAAACCTTCCTTCTTAGCCACCACAGCCACCGTGGGTAATGTTACTACCTCTCTTCTAGGAGAAGGAGGAGTCACAACCCGAGTGGTCTTTTCAACGCCCCTGTCTTGCTCTGACAGCTTTCCAGGAGTTGAAGACTCTCTCTCTTTTTTTCGATAAGCTTCGAAATTGGCCAAAGTAAACCGCTTCCGCCCGGTTCCTCCTCTTCGAGTGGTAGGCAGTGTTTGAGCCGCCAACTTAGAAGCTCCGCTTTTATCAGAACCTAAGTCGATGAAACTGTATGTGCTAGGTTTTCCCCCAGGCATTAGACTATTGTCGACAATAAAGATTCTCTCTTGGCCTTCTAATTTTAAACTCATAATACACCCATAATTTATATTAATTATAACATAATTAAGGGTTTATTTTAAATAAAAACTAAAACATTGATTTTAAGATGCTTAAGGAGGGATCCCTTGAGCTCCAGCTTCATACCACTTTCGAAGCCCTTGGAGAGATTGGGTGAGATTCTGGGCAATAAGTTCTTGAGCCTCTTTGCGTTCCATGTCAGCATAATCCATCCAAAGGATCGGCGACCCAAACACGACGGCAGTTTTACCCCAAAGCTTTGGGAATTTCCGACTCCGATTCCATATCTCAAATGTCCCATGGACATAGGTGGGAAGAATCGCAGATTCACTTTTTGACAAAATCAACCCCATTCCAGGTTTAATCTCTTGGAGAACATTGTCTTTCGACCGGGTCCCCTCTGGAAACATTAAAACCTTTTTCCCCTCCTTTAACATTTCACAGATATCTTTCATCACTCGTAGATTCGTTGCCTCTTTTTTGACAGGGTGAGAGTTCAAGGCAGTAATAAGTTTTCCAAAATAGGATTTAAAGAGTGTTTGCCTGGCTAAAAAATGGATCTCTCCTGGACAAGAGATGGCAATGGCAGGGGGATCAAAGAAAGAGACATGGTTCGCGGCAATGAGAGCGCTTCCTTGAACATAATGTTCCAAACCATACACCTTATGACGGTAACATATTTTAAAGAAGCATTTCACGGTAAAGATCACAAACGAATAAAGGAATGAAGGTTTTTTCATCGCATTTTTCTCTTTTCCGTAAGGTGCTGCATTTTTTGGATAACCTCTTCGACTGTCAAATCGGAGGTGTCTATTAAGATGGCATCCTCTGCCCTTTTTAAAGGAGCAATTTCACGACTTGAATCAAATTGATCCCGTTTCTGGATCTCCTGAAGGGTCTCATCAAAAGAAAATGTTTGATCAGGAAATTTTCTTTGGAGTTCTTTGAACCGTCTTTCCGCACGCACTTCAGGACGTGCTGTTAGAAAAAACTTGATCTCGGCTTGTGGGAACACAACCGTTCCCAGGTCTCTTCCCTCAAAGACAACATCCATTTCTTTAGAAAAGTTCACTTGAAGGGGTTTCAAAGCCTCGCGCACTTCTTTCAATGCAGAAACCTCCGAAACAATCGCCGTGACTTCAGGGCTTCGAATCGCTTGGGTCACATCAGTCTTTCCCACAAAATAATGCTTTTCCCCCTCAACCATACGAATGCGATAAGTAAAGGATTCAAGAAGGGAAGATAGCGCCTCTTTTTGATCACACGAGATCTTTTTCTCAAGGATTTGCCAGCTGATCGCCCGATAGAGCGCCCCCGTGTCAAAATAGGTCATCCCAAGAACCTCTGCAAGCCCCCTAGCAACCGTTGATTTTCCTGTTCCGGATGGACCATCAATTGTAATAATCACGATTTACCTCAGCATACATATAGAAAGAAATAGATCACAGGCGTGGTAAATAGAAGAGAATCGAGCATATCAAGAATCCCCCCTAGCCCAGGAAGACGATTGCTATCCTTCACTTCAGCATCCCTTTTGAAAAGAGATTCTCCTAAGTCTCCAACCTGTCCTAAAAAGCCTAACAGAGCCCCTAACCAGATACTTTCGGTAAGAGAAAGGTAAAACAGAGGAATCATCCGGCCAAATACATAAAAGAGAATACTGAAGACAATAGCTGAGAAAAAGCCAACAATTGCTCCAGCGACTGTCTTTCCTGGGCTCAAAGAAGCCGCAAGCTTCCTATTTCCGAAAAGACGTCCGCCAAAATAAGCTCCTACATCAGTAATTTTTGTCACAACTAAAAGATAGAGAAGCCAGATTCTCCCTTCGTGCCCCATTTTGCAAGGGCTATAGAGATATAAAATTTTTAAGATAAGCCCCAAAGGAACCGCAACATATAAAATCCCAAAGACTCCCATGGCAATCGACCCCATGGCTCCTGAGATTTTGTCAAAATGGAAAAGGAAAAGAGAAATGAGTCCAATAAAGGCGATGATAAAAGGTAAAAGAGAGAAGGTAAGATCAAATGTCGAGATAAAAAAGGCAAGAATTATGACAGCTCCAACAACCATACAAAGCTCTGTCAGCCCTTTTTTCTCCCCCAGCTTGGCTAAACGGCAGTATTCCCAGATTCCAAGGGCTCCTAGTCCTGACGTGAAAAGGGCAATCAACCACTTGACTATACCGATATAGGAAAAGATCAAGATACACGCCAAAACCCCTAGAGAAATCACAGACGAAATAAACCGTTTTGACAAATCTTGAAAATTCATCAGCCTCCAAACCTCCTGGAGCGCTTTTGGAATTCAATGACTGCTTTTAAAAGATCCTTTTCAGAAAAATCAGGCCAGAGAACCTCAGTCGAATAGATTTCACTATAGGAACTTTGCCAAATCAAAAAGTTGCTCATCCTTAACTCACCACTGGGACGGATAAAGAGTTCGGGGTCGGGCCATTTTGCGGTATCTAAATAAGAAGAAATAGCACTTTCTGTGACATTTTCTATTTCTAGATTCCCTTCACTGATCGCTTGATGCATGCGTAAAAAGGCACGCCTGATTTCATCTCTTCCTCCATAGTTTAAAGCAAGGACTAAATCGATGCGATCATTATTCTTGGTTGCCTGAATTGTATCTTGAAGCGCTTTTCTAACCCTCTCTGGAAACTTTTCTATTTCTCCAATTGTATGAAGTCGCACCCCTTCCTTCACAAGTTCTTCTCTTTTGTTCACAAGGTATGCCTCTAGAAGTTGCATCAAAACTTCTACCTCATGTGGCGCGCGTCCCCAGTTTTCTGTCGAAAACGAATAAGCGGTTAACGTTTTAATTCCCAATTCTGAAGCAGCTCGAACAATCAGATCTAGTTGCTCGGCTCCAAACCAGTGCCCCATCTCTGCAGGCTTACCCTGCTTGCGGGCCCAGCGACGGTTGCCATCCATAATGATTGCAACGTGTTGAGGAACACTTCGAGGATCAATACAAGAGAATTCCTCTTCTGTGTAAATCGGCTTTTCAACTGTTTGAGTTGTTGGACTGTTCATTTCAAAAATACTGTTTTTTCCCTTTCTGGCCCATAAGATAGGATTTCAACGGGGCAATCTAAAAGAGATTCAATGCGATTCACAAAGAGTCTAACATTTTTTGGGAATTCTTCTACATTTTTTATCTCTCTTGTCGATTCTTTCCAGCCACGAAGTGTCTCAAATTGTGGGATGAGCCCCGCCCAATCCCCATGGAAAACCGGGAGATGAGAGGCATTTTCATACCCTACACAAATTTTTATCCAATCGAAAGAATCTAGAATATCAATTTTTGTCAAAGCAAGAGACGATACTCCGCTGAGCCGAATCGCTTCCTTTAGAAGAGGGATGTCAAGCCAACCAATGCGCCGCTTTCTTCCTGTTGTTGTTCCCCTTTCTCTTGCAACGTCATGAGGAAGAAATCGCTCGAGTTCTTCAGGAGTCAATTCTGTCGGAAAAGGCCCATTTCCCACACGGGTCGCATAGGCTTTCACTACCCCCATCGTTCGTTGGATCGCATGAGGCCCAACACCTGCCCCAACGGCTAGGCCTCCACTTGTCGTAGAGGAAGAGGTCACAAACGGATAGGTCCCAAAGTGCACGTCTAGCATAGCCCCTTGAGCCCCTTCAAATAGCACTTTTTTTCCCTGCCTAATGGCTTGATCTAAGTCAGACTCAAAAGAAGCAACAAATTCTTTGAACGTCTCTGCATAGGTAGAATATTCTTCGAAAATCAAATCAAAATCTAGAGATGCTTCCTCATAAAGTTGAAGCATCCGATTTTTTTCAGCCACAGCGTTCAATAAACGTTTTTGAAATACCGTTTTGTCTATCCATTCTCCCACACGGATCCCTCTGCGAGCCACGACATCTTCATAACAAGGTCCGATGCCTCTCCCCGTTGTTCCAATCGGACTGCTTGTTGCTTCACTTAACTGATCCAGCCGTTGGTGATAGGGAAAAATGACGTGAGCATAAGGGGAAATGAAAAAACGATTTTTGAACTGCACCCCTAAGCCTTTGAGATACCGTACTTCGGATAGGAGAGATTTGGGGTCAACAACAGTCCCTGCTCCCACAAAACACTGAGCATTGGGATAGAGGATTCCTGAAGGAACGAGGTGAAAGCGGTACTCTTTTCCCTCGGCAACCACTGTATGGCCTGCATTATGCCCCCCTTGAGCTCTAACAATGATGTCCCGATCTTTTGACAAAAGATCAATAATCTTTCCTTTTCCTTCATCTCCC
>JAGROF010000060.1 GCA_020440405.1 Chlamydiia bacterium | reverse complement strand
CAGGTCGTCAGTTCCTTCATAAAGCCTTCTGCATTTGCTTTAGCTTTTTCAAAGTCAGACTTTGTCCAGTCTTTGATCCTTTCTTTGGATTCGGCAATATGGTCCTTTGCTTCTTGTCCGAAGCGGTCAATGAGTTGTTTCTCATATTCTGCTTGTTGTTTTTTGGTAAACCCAAGGTATAGGTCTTTTTCTTCCATTTTTTGTTTTCCTTTTAGATGCTTTATCGTTTTATCAATGGTTTTCAGCAGCTTTTTGGTCCGCGCCAGATTTTTTTCTAAAATCTGGCGGTGAGAAGAGAGGGCTGCAAGCAGGTCAAAGTCACTATGGCCTAGAATCTGTTTGATCCGTTTCAGCTCAAACCCAAGTTCACGAAAGAAAAGAATCTGTTGCAATAGCAAGAGTTCTTTTTCTTCGTAATACCGGTACCCATTGGATCCATGGTAGGTGGGTTTGAGGAGCCCCATTTGGTCGTACCAATGCAAGGTGCGGACGGTGACTCCTGAAAGCTTAGCAAGTTGTGACACTGTATATCCCATAAAAAAACCTTTATTTTCCTCTCAATGATAAAGGATGGCCTAAGAATACGCAATAACGTAACGTCAGGGTCAAGGTTTAAAAATGGCCAGTGCTAAGAAGTTGTTTAGTAACCAAGGGTGAGGGCAAAGTGGAGGCGCTTATAGGGGCCGCCGAGGTGAAGATTGTGGAGCTGGAAGCCCCAATCGGCGCGGAAAGTCAGGTAAGGGACGATCGTGTAGCGGACGCCTGGACCAAAGCTCATCAGGTATTCAGTTTGGGGTTGCAGGGGAGCTGTTTGCTTGACCCCGGCAAGGCCGTAGTCGTAGAAGGCTAGGAATTGAAAGGCGTCACGAAATTTTTTCCAGCCGGCGAGAGCGTTGAGGATGCTCACGGAAGGTGTTCGGATTTCAAAGTTCCAGATAAAGATGTTATCACCATTGATGATCCGTTCCTTATAGCCGCGCACGGTGTTATAGCCTCCGACTCCATACTCTTCGGAAGGGAGGAGGTTGATGCTGGCAATCTGCCCACGGAAATAGTTATGCATGGACCACTGCTTGTAAAAGCGCCAGGTGAAAGTGAGCGCAGTGCGGGCATAGACGTATTGATTTTTAGCAAAGGGGCGGAGGGACTGGTAGTCTGCGTTTGTTTGGTCGGAGATCCATTTTCCAGGAGACCAAAACCCTTCAACTTCCCAGGAAATGGACAGGGGTTTGCATTCATATCCCATGTTATACCCCAGCATGAGTTGGGTCAGGTTGACGTTATTTTGAGAGATGACAGGAACCCCTCCCAAGTCAAGGTTGTTATTGGTCCGTTTGAAATCAAAACCCCAAGTGACTTCATGGAGGAAGTTTTTTCGGGGGCGCAGGGGGATATCGTAACGGAGGGAGGCTTGAACGGAAAAGCCATGGGTGCGGAAAAGGCTTCCTTTGATATTTGGAACGGCAAAGTCAGCGTCGACGTGGGAATAGCCTCCATAGAGATTGAGCATGTTTTGCCAGGGAAGGGGAATCTCATAAAATAGAGTATGCGCACGGAAACGTTTAAAGTCTGAAGAGGTGACAAATTGATAAGAAAGACGTTGGTCGCTCCAAAAAACATTTCCCCAATTGAGGCCGGTAAAGAGACGGTTATTTCCGGTCACATCGTTTCCTGTGTTATCGATGCCGGCATAGACGCGTAAGGGGAAGCGGTCAGAGCAGAGGAGTTCAATATCCACTGTTCCCGCCTCTTCTCCTGGGGTGTAGATCGCATCGACTTGGCGAAAAGGATTGCGATTGAGCCAATAAAGGTTTTGATTGAGGAGATCTGAAGCGATGTTTTCTCCTGGTTCAAGCTGGATCGCTTCTTCTAGGCGTTTTGCGGGAAACCATTTGTTTCCTTTGCAGTAGACTTTTCCAAGGCGCCCTTGTGTGACGATGAATTGGAGCACGCCATCGGAGATATCTTGCTTTGGAATGGATACCGTTACAACGGGGTGATTGTAATTTCGATAGTATTGGATGACTTGTTTCTGAATGGCTGCAATCGATTCCTGATTCAAGGGTTTGTCAAAATGATGGTTAAGAGCTCTTTTAAGACGCGCATCTCCTCCGGGGACTTCAATATGATAACTGATCACACCGTGGACATCTTGGTAGCCCGCAGGGTTTAAATCGTCTGATGTTTCCAAAAGGATGAGCCCTTTAAACACAGGGGAATGAGTCCCAAAGAGAAGAATAGGAAAGAGAAAAAGAAGTCTAATCCATGTCATCTTTCTGCTCATTCCTTCTTCGAATAAAATAGGGCTCGTCTTCGTTTGTAAAGGTAATGGATTGGCTCGTAAATTCATCGTAAGGGTGAAGGTCACGCTGAAGTTCTGCGGTGAAAGGACCGATGTAGTTGATCAGAATTTGACGGAAGTCTGTTTGATTGACATGTTGGTTAGGATGGATTGTAATCAAGCCATTTTCTTTGTGAAACAGGGTAAAAAGAGCAGAAGAAGAGGGACTGGGATACGACACTCCCCACTGCTCATATTCTGTATTGAGATAAAGAAGAGAGGGAGAGAAACGGTACCCATTTAACATCCCGTTTAAGGTACTGAGGTGCCGTTTTGCAGAAAAAATTTGAAGAGGGGAGTGACCTGTCGAAATCGACGTATGGGGTCCCATAACGATCCCTCCATCCCTTCCCAAATGATCGACAATAATCGTCGTTCCTTTCTCTCCATGATTCTGGATTTGGGAAAAGTCTTCCATGATGAGAGATTTCCCAATGATGATTTGGCTGCCATGGGTAGGAGAGAGGAGAGCACTTTCTCCATAGAGATATAGGTTCCCTTCATTGACAATGAATTCGAGATCTCCTCCATAAGCAGAGATCTTGGCTTCTTGGCCGAGTTGTGCGGTTGTCCCTGCTGTTACAGAAAGATTGCCCAGGGTCGAGGCAATTTGGGAACGACCTTCCATCGAAAAACTTTCGCCAGCATGAAGAGACACTTGCCCCCCTTCAATACGAACCTGAGGGCCTTCAAGATGAAGCATTTCCCCTGCAGACGCAAAGAGAGGGCTTGATCCCCCTTTGATCGTAGCACTTTCAAAAAGAGAGAGGGTTTCTCCACAGTTGATCGTGACGCCTCTTCCAGAAATTGAGGAGGTGTCGAAGAGTGTCACACGTTCTTTTGCATTGACTTGGATGCCTTGTGGGGACGAGAGGGAGGATCCTTCCATCAAAAGAAGATCTTCACCAAGTGTGAGATGAATCGACTGAGGAGAAGTGAGGTGACTTTGACAAAGGTGACAGTGATGTCCCACATCGATGGTAATAGGAGCCATGGATTCCAAGAGGCCTCCCTCTAAAGAAACCGCTCCACAGTCTCCCGAAATATAGAGAGGTGCGCTCCCAGCAGACACCCGCCCCTTTTCTATAGAAAAGATTCCTCCGAGGTTTTGAATTGTAAAACAAGTAGTACGGTTGGTGGCATAAAGGTGCCCCCCCTCTTCAATGAAAAGGTTTCGCATGCCCTCGAGATGAAATCTGCCCCCTCCAAGGTGTCCCCATTCACCAGTGAGTCTTAACGTTTTCCCTCCTTTCCAATAACAATGTCCCCCATCGGTGATCACCTTCCCTGAGATCTCTCCATCTCCCTTTGCGAGGACTGTGAGGTTTTTTCCATAGAGTTCCCCATGGCAGGTCAACCCTCCTTGAATGTTTAAGTCCTGCCCCATGAGCTTTCCGGTAATCGTGATATGAGGTGCAGAGAGCTGGATAGGACCACACCCTGTATTGGTGAGCGCTCCTTCGAGATGAATGCCTCCTGCTCCCTCTGTTTGGAAAATAAGGGGATGCGGGCTATGAAACGTATGCTGGACATCTCCTTTCACAG
>JAGROF010000059.1 GCA_020440405.1 Chlamydiia bacterium | reverse complement strand
GGAGTTTTGTGGATCCAAACCTCTCGATTTTTCCATTGAGGCGGCATCCTCCCTGTTCAAGAGCGCGCTTGATCTCCCGCCCTGAAAGAGAAGTTTTTTCTTTAAGGAACGTTAGAAGAGAGCAAGATGTTTTTACGCGATACATTCAAGAAGCTCAATCAAAAGGCGGACACCCGCTCCTGTCGCTTGAGAAAGGTGGTAGTCTCGGGCTTTATCAAGGAAGGCGGTTCCTGCGATATCGAGATGGATCCATGGGGTGTTTTTTCGGATGAATTCTTTGAGGAAAATCGCAGCGGTCACAGACCCTGCCATCCGCTTCCCTGCAGCATTTTTCAAGTCGGCAATATCTGATTTTAGTAGCGCTTTGTATTCAGGATCAAGAGGCATCCGCCACACTTTCTCCCCTGTTGTTTCTCCGGCTTTTTCACACAACTTAGCGAGCTTCTCATGATTGGAGAACATTCCTGCTCGTAAATCACCTAAAGCCACAACCACGGCTCCAGTCAGTGTTGCCAAGTCAATGATCCGACTCGGCTGAAAGTGTTTTTGTCCATAAGACAAGGCATCGGCAAGAATGAGGCGTCCTTCGGCATCAGTATTGGTGATTTCAACCGTTTTTCCTGCATGTGAGCGATAAACATCTCCAGGCTTATAACTATTCGCATCAATGGCATTTTCTGTTGTGGGAATCACAGCCACAATGTTAGCTTTGAGCTGAATGCTGGCTGCTGCTTGAATGAGCCCAAGAGCCGCTGCAGCCCCGCCCATATCGGCTCGCATGTCCTCAATGAAATTTGTCGGTTTTAAATTCAGCCCTCCTGTATCAAAGGTCACTCCCTTTCCCACAACAAGGGTTAAATCGTCCGAGCGGGGTGCTCCTCGGTATTCCAAAATAACAAGGGCAGGATCCACACGAGATCCACTTCCCACCGCAAGCAAAAGCCCCATCTTCTCTTTTTCGAGTTGTGCCTTAGTGAGAACAGTCGCTTTGGCATTGGAAAACTGCTTGGCTATCTTTTTGGCCTCAGCGCCAAGCGCTTGGGGAGTGACATCCAAAGCATTTCGGTTGATGAGGGTACGCGCTAAATTCACTCCAGAGAGAATCCCCAATGTCTTTTTGCAAAGGGCGCTATCTCGAGCCCCTACAAGAACACCTTTTTTGAGATAAAAAGGTTTCTTATCCGTCTTCCACTCATCAAATACATAAGAGGCCAACGCAATCCCTTCGGCAACGCCACGGGTGATCTCTGCAAGTTCCAACTTGTCACACTTCGGCAACACGAAGTTGACATGAAGCCACTTCTTATCCTGACACCGCTTCATCGCAGCAGCATAGGCCTTTCGAAGTCCCTCGACGGAGCAAGTTTTTCCGAGCCCTAAAAGGAGAAGCCGCTTCTCATTTTTTCCAGAAAGGTACGCAAGCATGGTTGCCCCTTCCTTTCCACTAAAATCCCCCGCTTTAAGAATGGGGCCAATGGTCCCTTTTAAATCTGGGATGTTAACAGCAGGCTCCGCCCCTTTTTTTGTTTGAAAAAAAGGAACAACAATGAGGTCCCCTTTCGGGCGCTTGGAAACACTTGGACAAGTGGTGAGCTGCATCAGAAGGGAATCTCATCCTCGTTAAAACCGGCAGACTGGTATTGCTGCTGCTGGCTTTGCTGATCGCCTTGCCCTTGCTGCATCTGCCCGCCAAAATCTCCGCTCGACTGCGCATAGGACCCTTGTTGCTGCTGCTCTTCTTGACGCTCGCCACGTCCAAAAGGAGCAAAAGAAATGTTGTACGCCACAAGGTTTAGAGAAATCTGCGGTTGCCCCTCTTTGTTGGTGTAAATCTCGGGCTTGAGCATCTCTCCATTCACAACAATCGCACTGCCTTTCTTAAAGTAAGGCATGATCTTATCAAATTGCTCTCCCCAAATCGTGACACGCCACCAAAAGGTTTCTTCTTTTCCCCCTCTTCTTTGATTGGCCGCAACACGCAGCGTGGTGACTTTTTGTCCCCCTGAAGTAAATCGGACCTCTGGATCTGCTCCAAGATGCCCCATAATCGTCATGTGGTTCATAAAAAACTCCTTTCCCCCACTATAGCGGATCTCCAAAAAAAAACCCAAGAGTTTCCTCTTGAGTTTCCAATTAGAATCTTTTTCAGTTCAGAAATCGAAACGAATTCCAGCGTTGAGGCCTGTATAGGTCAAGTCTCCACTAAAACTCTTGTCGATATTGAAAAGGAGCTCATATTGGTTCCACCAATACTGCCCTTCCCATCCTAGATTCAGCGCGAGCAAATACTCCCCAGAAAAACACCAGGCCCACTCAACACCTACACCAATGGTTCCCACAGCACGTTGTCTTGTATAGCTATCATGACTTTCAACGATGTTGAACTCAAGGGTATCCGTTTGCTTAAAGTCGCTATCATAGTTTCCATACACAAAGGCTGCAGAGGTTTGCGCATACAGGGAAAATCCCCAACCGATATGGAGATTTCCACCCATCCCAACCATTGGACCCACTCCCCAAAAATCTGTTTTTGAGGAAACTCTTGTATCTCGAGAATTCAACCCGGTAGAGATCACATTGGTATAATTGACACTATAGTCCATATCAAGCCATGCTGCTTTGACTCCAAAGAAAGGGCGCAAGGAAAAATGCTCACTTAAAAAGTAATCATACCCCATTTCAAAATCGAGAACATTGAGCTGATTTTGCCATTTTACCCTTCCGGTATCAGCAACAGATAGCGTCAAACGCCCTGCATCTTGAGAGATATCCTTGACAGCGACAAGTCTAAGCGCTGGATCTGTAGAACCTGCAGAATCTGTCGCATCCGTATACTGATACGTCCAACGCAGGAATATATCCCAATTGCGCCGTCCAAAATCATACCCCAGGCTCACACGTACCCCTGGATCAAATTCAAAATCGGGCTCTTGAACTTGAACTCTTGCCGTCACTCCAGGAGCAGGAGCAACGACTACCGTGGATGAGCTTTCCAGCCCGTAGTCCAAATTATCCATTTGGGCACGCCACCATAGAAATTCTGCTCCAATCGAAAAACCGGACATGCAGCCATGCACAGAATTACACACCACATTAGAGTCCGACATTTTTCTTGTTTGAGCATCAGGTGACCTGTAGCTATCGTAACCATGTTGA